>DATLKH010000360.1:0-2305 GCA_035538475.1 Candidatus Dormiibacterota bacterium
AGGCCTCCTGCATCGACGGCGCGATTCGAGCCAATCCCCTGACAGAATCCACGGAACACCTGGGACAGGATGACGCCTGAGTTGCCGCGCGCGCCCATCAGGGCGCCGTGCGATGCTCGCCTGGCCATGGTCGAGAGGTCCGCGTCATCCTGGTCACGGATATCGTCGACCGCCGATTGCAGCGTGAGCAGCATGTTCGTGCCGGTATCTCCGTCAGGGACCGGAAAGACGTTGAGGCGGTTGACCTCTTCGTGATTGGCGGAAAGCCAGCTCAAGCTGCCGAGCAGCGCCCGTTTGAAAGTGGGTCCGTCGACGCCTGTGACCTTGATCGCCGCCACTACCGTCGCTCTTCGCGAACGCCCTGCACGTTGACGTTGACCTTGACCACAGGCACGTTGACCGCGCGCTCGATTTCGAACTTCACAGTCTCCTGCAGGTTGTGGGCGACTTCTGAAATCCGCATTCCGTACTGGACGATCACGTAGACATCGATGATCAGACCTTCGTCCGAGGGCATCACGTCCACGCCTTTGTCGACGTTTTCGCGCCGCAGCAGCTCGGCAAAGCCGTCGCGCAGGCCGCGTCCCGCCATGCCGCTGATCCCATAGCAGCGCATGGCCGCGTGCCCGGCGATCGCCGCCACCGCGGATGGGAACACTTCGATGCGGCCCCACTCCCGAGACTGGATCAGCGCCGTCGTGGTCTTAGAGGCCATCTGAGGGCCCATGGTACAATTCACGTCCGCGCGCCCGCGATCTGGGGTGCGTCCTCTTACTCCCCCAACCGGAAGGTAACTCATGGCCAAGCGTTGCGAAATTTGCGGCAAGACGCCGCAGTACGGACACCACGTCAGTCACGCCAAGAACCGGGTCAACCGGAGGTTCATGCCGAACCTGCAGATGGGCCGCGTGACCGTCGGCGGCCGCACCTTCCGCGCCCGCGTCTGCACGCGCTGCTTGAGGACTTACTCGGGGGCTTAACGGCTCGTCAGCTCGAAGTCCATCTCGTGGACTTCGCCAAGCCGGCGCAGGTCTCGGCGCAGGCTGGTCCACACCCGTTCTCGAGCCTCGGCCCCGGGTACCATCGTCGTCGGATCGTCCACCGATGCCGCCAGCTCCGGCTGCTCGACCATCTCGGCAAAGAGCAGCGTCCAGGCTCTGGGCACCACTTCCCGGATCGCGTAACCGCCGCCGCCCAACGCCAGCCAGCGTCCTTCGCAAAGCTCGTGCGCGAGCTCGTGAAACCTCCTCCCTACCTTGGGCCAGATCTGCGTCGTGTTGGCGAGATGTGCGAGCGGATCCAGATAGTGCGTATCACATCCATCCTGCGTGACGAGCACCGTGGGCTTGAACTTCCGAAGCAAGGCGGGCACCACCTTCTCGAATCCCATGAGCCATGGCTCGTCCCACGTGAACGGCGCGTAGGGCAGGTTGGCTTTGGTGCGGCGACCTCGGCCCACACCGCAGTCCTGCGGAAAACCGGTGCCCGGGAACAACCACTGCCCGCTTTCGTGAAGGCTGATCGTCAGCACGTCGGGGTCACTCTGAAAGATCCCCTCGACACCATCCCCGTGATGGACGTCGACATCGACATAGGCGACGCGATGACCGCGCTCCTTGAACCACTGACACGCGATGGCAGCGTCGTTGTAGGTGCAGAAGCCCGACGCTCTTTCGCGGTGGGCGTGATGCAGGCCTCCCGACGGGCTGAAGGCGTGAAGCGCGGCACCGCTTTCGATTGATTCGGCGGCCACCAGCGAGGCCCCCACCACCTGTGAGGTCCCTTCGTGCAGGAAGTCGGAGATCGGGTTGTCCGGCGACGCGAAACCCGCCGCTTCGACTTCATGCGCTGGCACGTGCCGTCTTTGTTGCGGATCGCTGAGTCTCTGCACGAGCTCGATGTATTCGGGAGCGTGCACGAGCTCGAGCTCTTTGATCGTAGCCGCGCGGGGCGGCAACAGATGTGCGTACTCGATCAAGCCTGTTTCGCGAATCAGATCGACGGCGAGCTTGACTCGGATTGGCTGCAGAGGATGCTCGTCGGAAAGCTGGTGCTTCATGAGCGAGTCGCCATAAACCAGCACCACCGGCCCTGACACGGGCACTTACGCTACCGGTTTGAATGCAAGCGCAAAGGCTCTTCGAGTCAGTGCCGAACTTTTCGGAAGGCCGGCGGCGCGAGGTCATCGACTCGATCGCGAGCGCAGCGGCCGGCTTTGCGCACGTGCTCGACGTGAGCTCGGACACCGACCACAACCGCTCAGTGGTTTCGCTGGTCGCGTTTGAGGAGCCGCTTCTCGAAAGCC
>DATLKH010000361.1:0-2065 GCA_035538475.1 Candidatus Dormiibacterota bacterium
TCGGCTGTTGGACTACGGCATCGAAGGGATGGTCGCGCTTGTGACGGCGGCGACGAAAGGGATTGGACTCGGCATCGCGCAGGCGCTGGCGCGGGAAGGCGCTCGCGTCGCGGTGGTGGCGAGGACCGAGGCCGACGTCACGCGCGTTGCCGAATCGATCCGCGGCCTCGGCGTCGCCGCGGATGTCCTGAACGCGGCCGACTGCCGCCGCGTGGTAGCGCAAATCGAATCGAGCCTGGGCCCGATCGACATCCTGATCAACAACTACGGCGCGCGCGCCGGCACTTCGTGGCAGGACACCACTGCAACCGAGTTCAGCAAAGCCTTCGAGGGCAACCTCGGTGTGAGCGCGCGCATGACCGAGCTCGTTTTGCCGCAGATGATTCAGCGGGGATGGGGGCGGATCGTGGTCATCAGCTCCGTGTACGGCCGTGAATGGGGAGGAGCGCCCGCCTACAACGCCGCCAAGGCGGCGGAGAACAGCTTCGTGAAATCACTGGCGCGTGAAGTCGCGAGCCAGGGTGTGACGGTGAACGCCGTCGCCCCCGGCTCGATCCTTTGGGAAGGGGGCGGATGGCACAGGCGGCAGCAGTCTGACCCGCAGGGCATCGCCGAGTTCGTGCGCCAAGAGATGCCGCTTGGCCGATTCGGAAGTGTCGAGGAGGTGGCCAGCGTGGTCGCCTTCGTATGCTCCCGGCAGGCGAGCCTGGTCACTGGCGCGTGCATCGCGGTGGACGGCGGCCAGGGCCGCTCCATCATTTGATCTTGTGATCACCTTCAAAGCCACTCTGCAGCCCGACCCGACCGGGACCGGCACATATGTCGTGGTTCCGCGTGAGCTCAACGAACGGCTGGGTTTGCGCGGCCGTTCCACCATCAATGCGCTCGCTTACACGGAAGAGAACTCACTGATAGTCCGGACGAAGCCACATCTCCCCGCGCGAAAACTACGGATAGTCCGGACTATCCGTGAGGGCCGGCACCCAGGACTCCCAGGCTTGCCATCTGTCGTCTTCGGTGATGACTGCGCTCAAAGGCGCGACAAGTGTGCACGCTTTCGAGCGTCTTGCGGAGGTGGAAAGAAGCGGGTGGCTAGTGGCCCTGAAACGGATTGGCGCCGATCTGTCCGGCGATCAAGAGCGTGGTCGGATAGAGACCCAACAAGATCGACGCGAGACCGGCGAGGACGACCGTCGCGGTGCTGCTGACCGACCGTGGCACGGTGACTTCGGCGGCCGGCGCTGACCACACAGGGACCAGCACGCGCACGTAGTAATAGACGGAGACGGCGCTCATCAGCACAGCCAGCACGACCAACCACGTGTAGTTGGCGTTGACGGCCGCATAGAACAGGAACAGCTTTCCGAAGAATCCGACCGACGGTGGAAAGCCCGCGAGCGAAAGCATGAACACGCTCATGGCGACCGCAAGCACAGGGCTGCGCCTCCCCAGGCCGTCCAGGTCGGCGAAAGAATCCGTGTCACGTTCAGGCGTCGAGATCATGGTCAGGACGGCAAACGCGCCGAAGTTCATGAACATGTAGATGAACAGGTAATACAGGACTGCCGAGAGGCCGTTCACTCCGCCGGCGACCACGCCGATCAGGATGTAGCCGGCCTGTGCGATCCCGGAATAAGCCAGCAGTCGCTTCAGGCTCGACTGCGCGATCGCCATCAGGTTTCCCCACACCATGCTCACCGCCGAGACGAAGATGAGCACCGCCTGCCACTCCGGAGCGAGATGGACGAGCCCTCCGGCGAAGACCCGCACGATCATCGCGAACGCCGCGGCTTTGGTTCCGACCGACATGAACGCCGTGACTGGAAGCGGAGCGCCCTGGTAGACGTCAGGCGTCCACATGTGGAACGGCGCGGCCGAGACTTTGAAGGCGAAACCGACGCCCATCAACACGATGCCCAGCACGAGCAGGGGGTTGGCGGTCGCGGATGAGCTCAAGCGCTGCGCGATGTCCGGGATCACCGTCGTGCCGGAGGCGCCATAGACGAGCGCCATTCCATAGAGCACGAACGCGCTCGCAAATCCGCCGACGAGAAGGTATTTGGCG
>DATLKH010000362.1:0-11372 GCA_035538475.1 Candidatus Dormiibacterota bacterium
GATCCACTAGGAATAGAACCCGTGGGGCGGCTGAAACCGCAGGAACGCGGGGCCGGCCAGAACTATTCGAACTATTCGGACGTGAGCTCCAGCCACGGCGGAACGCCGCGCACGATTTCGAGACCCGCCGCGTCGGCGTCGACCGCGTGCTGGCCGTCTGGCTTGCGCTCCACCGCGAGCCTGACTTCGTGCTTTCCAAGTTGGAGCCTGCGCAGCTCGAGACGCGAACACCACGCGGGGAGAGCTGGATCGAGATAGATCCGGCCATCGGGCAAATCAGGCTCCAGGCCCAGCAGGATCCTGACCATGTGGAGCACCGATCCCGCGGCCCACGCTTGTGGAACGTTGGCCATTCGATACGGCACCGGAACCGCGAATTCACCCTTGGGCAGACCCGCGAACAGCTCCGGCATCTGGAGGTCTTCGAAGCACATCACGGCGGCGAGCAAGCCGTCCAAAACCTTCCACGCCTCTTCGTTCAGCCCGTAACGGCGCAGTCCGGCGGCGGCGATCACGCTGTCGTGGGGCCACACCGAGCCGCGCTGGTAGGAGTGCGGGTCGTAACCAGGATGGTCCGCTGACAGGACGCGAACTCCCCACCCACTGAACATGTCGGGCTCCATCAGCCGCCTCCCGGCCGCGCGGCCGCGCTCGTGATCGAGCATCCCCATCCACATGCAGTGACCCGAGTTCGAGACCACTGTCGTCACGGGCCGCTTGTGACCGTCGAGCAAGAACGCCAGCTCCCCGGGTGGAGAGACCCAGAACGTATCGAGGAATTTCTTGCGCAACTCGGCGGCCTCCCGCTTCAGGCGCGCTGCAAGCTCGCGATCGCCCCACGCTTCGAAAAGCGGCGCGATGAGCGACTTCGCGCCGTAGACATAGGCCTGCAGCTCCGACGTCGCGTGCGGCAAATCAGGGAAGGCGCCGGTTTCGTCCAGGACTCCGTCGTGCGCGTCTCGCCAGCTTTGGTTCCGATAACCGCGCGGCGTCTTGGGCGCGTATTCCTGAAAACCGTCGCCGTCCTGGTCACCATGGCGATCGATCCACTCCAGGCACCGTTCGGCGGTTCCCCTGAAAGACGCCAGAGCCTGCGGATCGCCGGTCCACCGATAGCTCTCCGCCAGCAGCAGCAGATATAAGGACGTGGCATCCGCCGTCCCGTAGTAGGGACGGTGAGGCACGAGCCCGAAGTGCGCCCACTCTCCGACCCGCAGCTCGTGCGGCATCTTCCCCGGCTCGGCGTCGCGCTCGGGATCGGTGACGTCCGACTGCCATCGGGCAAGGTTCTCCAGCGTGCCCCACGCGACTGCGGGCTGAGCCACCATGGCTTGCATCGACGCGATCAGCGAGTCGCGTCCAAACAGCGCCATGAACCACGGAAGCCCGGCGGCCGGCATCCAGTGATCCGGCGACGATTCCTGCTCGTACAGGCGAAGCGCGGCGAAGTCTTCGATCGCGCGCTCGTACGCCAGCTGCAGCCGCATATCGGAAGGCTCGACGTGAGAGACCGACATCTGCCAGCTGCGTGCGAGGTTCACCGGGTCGTGGTCTCTTTCCAAAACGGGACTTGACCTGAGCTCGGGCAGCGCGCCGTCTCTGGTCAGCAAGTCGTATTGCAGGCGGAGCCGCCACTCTTTGCCTGGCGCCAGGTCGACTGGGATTCGGAGAGCGCCGTTCGCATAGCTGATCGGGGCGTCCGAATTCGACGCTCGCACCAGGCACCGGCGGACGAAATCTTCCTTGGCGTACCGAGACTCGAGAGTGTTGGGGCCTGCCCACTGGGTGCTCAGATCCGTGCGCCGCTGCCACGACCGGAACCGCACCTCGAAGAGGTCTGCAAAGTCGCTTTCCACCGCAATTTCGAGCAGGACGCTCACCGGCGAGCCCGCATATGTGTGCAGGGACAGTTCTTCATGCATCTGGTGCTGGCTGATCATGCGATCGACCGTCAGCGCCACCTTGGCCTCGCGCATGGCGCCGTCGGGACCCGAGAGGTTGTCCGCGATCATGTGCCATCGCGCATGGCTGAAAGACAGTCGGACGCACGCGACACAGTCAGGCCGGCGTCCGTTCAGCCGAAGCTCATGACGCGAGATGAACCGGGTGTCCGCCGAGTAGAGGCCGTACTCACCTTCCGAGCCCTGGGGAATCGTGCCGGTCTTGTCGGTCACCAAGAACGTTGCGCCGTGGTTGAGCTTGACCGACGGGTGCGGATGGACCGCGGTGATCAATGGCCGCCACGGCGCCATGCGCGTCTGGCCGTCGGCGATCAGGCGTGCCGGCGTCGTGGCGCGCGCGTCCCTGGCGCGCCCGACTCGGTCGCGCTGTTTCATAAGTTCCCTACGTTAGACGCGGCCGCGCGGGCGCGTCCTTTACAAGACTTTGCAAGTACTGGCGAGCGTGGGAAAGTTTTAGAAATGTGCCAGTCGATCGGAACTCAGCCCCTTCATTTGAAGAGCCGAGAAGCGACGGCGATCACGTAACTCGAGTGCTGATCGTCGAAGATCATCGCGTCGTCGCCGAGGGCCTGGCCGCGCTGATCAACAGCCATGAAGACATGCGCGTGGTGGGCGACGTCGGCTCGGTGGCAGACGTGGCCGAGGCGGCGTCGCAACTCGATCCCCACGTGGTCTTGCTCGATTTTCGCCTCCCCGACGGCACCGCGGCGGACGCAGCGGCGGCAATTCGCGCGATCCGGCCTGCCGCGAAGATGATCTTCCTCACGCGCGAAGACACGGACGCGGCGCGGTTCGCCGCCGTGCAGTCCGGCGCCAGCGCCTTCATTCACAAGTCTCAGGCCGCAGCGGAAGTCGTCAACGCGATCCGCGACGTTGCCCGAGGCAAGATGCTGATCACTCCCCGAACCATCGCCACGCTGCTGCAGAAGCGCCGCTCGATCGAAGCTCAGCTCGAGCGCTTGACCGTCCGCGAGAAGGAAGTCCTGCGGCTCATGGCCCAGGGTTCCCCGAGCCGTGCGATTGCCGCTGAGCTCGGGATCAGCTACACCACGGTCAGGACGCACATCCGCAGCCTCGGCAGCAAGCTGGCCGTGCATTCCAAGCTGGAAGCGATCGTCAAGGCGCGCGAGCTGGGCCTCATAAACTGAACTTCGACTGGGCCGCGCTGTAACGCGCTTCGTCCCGGCGGAAGCTGTCGGCGTCCACTCCCAGCTTTCGCGACGCATGGTAGGCGAGCCACTGCAGCGGAATCACGTTGACCATCGGTGCCAGCACCTCGTCGACCTCCGGCGTGCGATAGGTCGCACGCGGCGCGGCTCCAACCCGCATGACGCTCGCGCCGATTTCGCCGAGCGCGTGCGCAACATCGTTGGCGCGCTCGAGGGATGCACCCGGCTGCGTCATCAGGACGACGGTTTGACTCGGCTGGATGCTGACGAGCGGTCCGTGCAGGATGCCTTCGACATCGTGCCCTTCGGCAGAGACGAGATGCGACGCCTCGCGCAGCTTGAGCGCTCCTTCGTACGCCGTGGCGCGCGCCGGACCGCCCCCGACGAAGTGTGTCACCGGTTCGAGCTTGTAGTTGAGCAGGTCCGACGCGATGCGATCGCCCAGCTCCAGAGCCGCCTCGACCGCATCAGGAATTTCTGCCAGCTGACTGGTCCATGTCGGACGTCCCAGCGTGGTGGCGATTTGACCGAGGCGCAGCATGGCGCCGGTGTGGCTTGCCGTGTGAACCGGCGACTTCTCCTGCTCGACCGTGCGCACGACGCCATCACCTTCCATCGGTGAGCCCTCGCCGGTGATCGCGATCCATCGGTTGGACGTTTCGGAAAACTGCCGCAGCGCGCCGACGCTGAACCGTTTCGTGCCCCGATGGCTGAGCACGATCAAGCCGTCACCATCACGGATCGCGGGTGGATAGTTCGCGAAATCGAAAGCCCGGATCGCCCAGGCCTCGAGGCCGGCGCTTCGGAACATGAACTGCCCGGCAAGGGCACCGTGGAAGCTTGTTCCCGTCCCGGTGATGAAGATCCGCCGGCAGTCCCGCAGGCGCGCCGCCGCGCGCTCGGCCGATCGGTCTTTGAAAAGGCGGGCCAGCTCGCGAGGCTGACTTTGGAGGGTGGCCCTCAGGAATGAGCCGGGCTCGTGCGGCTCAGACACCAGCCTGACTTTTCTGCGGGCCGACCAATCCCTGCTTTTGAAGCAGCTCGAGGATTTCGTGCTGCTGCTGCAGCAGCTTCAGCTGCTGCACGTTGATCGCATGCAGTGTCGTGAGAGTGATGTGGTCGGCTTCGGCACGAGCATCCTGGCTTTCGGAGATCACGTTCTGTCCGACGATGATGATCGGCAGCAAGACCAACTGCAGGAAGGTCTGGCTGATGAGGATGCTGACCGCGATCCAGAAGGCGCTGTTGGTGATCACTGCGACCGCACCGCCGATGGCGATCAGCGTGAAGACGTAGGCGGCCCACATCGTCCCTACCCGCTTCGTGATCGTGACCGCAAGCCACGTGTTCAGCTGTCCAACGGGGCCGGCGCCGTGGATCGTAGGCGCGACGCTTCGCGTGGTGATCAGTCTCGGCTTGTGGTCGGCAGGCGCCTCTTTCGCCGCGGCATAGGCGATTCGGTGCTGGGCGCTGCTGATCCGGCGATCGATCCGGCGGCGCGAAGGCGCCTCAGCGGCCGGCGGCTTCTCCATCTCGGGCATACCGTACGCCAATTGCCTTACGTTCGAGCCGGCTTTTGAGCCTGAACGGAGCGTCGAGGATCGCCATGAAAGCGACGCCGACGACCGACGCGCTCAGGATGTAGACCGGCCATGGACCGAGCAGGTCCAGCAGGCTTCCGGTGGCCGGCTTGGCTCGGAGGTACATGTAGTCGGCGCCGGTGACGACATCGATGAGGCCGACGAACGCTGCATAGGCGATGGTCAATCCCGCAACGCGAACTACCGCGAGCGGCCGCGGATACATGCGCAGTCCGATCACCAGCACGAGCGCGGCGGCGATGACCCCGCCGTGCGCGATGTAGTACTGAAAGAACAGGTAATTCGGAAAGTGCTGCGGCAGATCGGGCGTCAGCAAGCCCTGCAGCGTTCCCGCAAGCGCCCAGAAGTACGTGACTTCAGCGGCCAACTGGTTGCGCGTCCACAATGCGAAAGCCGCGACCAGGATGGCGAAATCGCAAAGCTGCAGCGGGAGCGGCTGCGCGCGCTGGCCTGGCTCGCCGCCGCCGGCGATGAGCGTCGCCCACCAAACCGCTTCGTCGGCGACGATCGCGACCGCGAGGAGGCGGAGCCACGACCCGGGCCGCTTCCTCCCCAGCACCACGAGGGCCGCGATTCCGCCGGCAGTCGCCGCCAGCGCGACCAGATGCTCAGCGCTCCACATGGCTAGATGCAGTCTGAGCCGGGTTCATCGCATTCGGGCGGGATGCCGAACCGGTGAAATCGTGAGCGGTTGGCGGCGAACCAGCCGTAGCCGGTGTCCTGGATCAATGCGAGGGGTGGAAAACCGTAGATCGAGCCCACCACCGACCACGGCCCGCCCACCTCTCGGAGAACGCGATTGATGGCCGCGGCTCCCCCGGCGCGCGTGCCGTCACGGTCGATGGTCCAGACTTCGCGGTCGGCTTCCGCGCGGGTCAGTCCGTACCGCTCGAGGACGCCACGCTTCTGATTCGGGATCGCCAGCACACGGCCGGCCGGGACACGCCGGCGCACCCAACGTGCCATCCGCGTTCAAACGCCTCAAGTCCCATCGAAAAGCAGGACGAGGTTTGGATCTTCCGGAGCGATGCGGACAATCTACCCGAGGATCGGTCGCCGGCGGCTCAATCGGTACCCGAACAAAAAGACCATGAGCACGGCGGTGATTCCGAGGATCAGCATCACCTGCTGGCTGACCGGATCGCTCAGCCCGAAAAGTGAGACGTATGGCAACCACATCACGAACAGGGCCAGCCAGAGCACGGCGTTGACGACTGTGAAGACGCGCATTCTCCCACTGCGTTAACGCGTAGGAAAGAAAAAGGCGCCGCCACGGAGACGGCGCCTTTGAAACGGGTGTTACTCGGCCGTAGGCTGCAAAACCACTCCGCCCGCACGTCCTTCCTGCTCGTCGTACTCCTTCGTGTGGTCGTACGCCTGTCGGTTCTTGAGAGCCAGCGCAGCCAAGAAGCCGACTACGCAACAGAAAAGGACGTAGGTGCTGATCGTGAACGGGGTCTTCGTCGGGAACGGCGAGCCGACGGAAAACGAACCGATGCCCTTCAGCGCGACGCTGTACTTCCCGGTCCAGAGCCAGGTCGCGATTAGCGGCGCAGGTCCGCCCGCGAAGATCGACGCGAGCTGGTACCCGAGCGAAGCCCCGCTGTAGCGCAGCCGACCGGTGAAGCTCTCCGCGATCAGCGACGCCTGCGGTCCGTACTGCATGTCGTGCGGGATCAGTGACAGCGCGATGACGATGAAGACAACGCTCGCCACAGCGCCGGCGAACAGTCCGAAGTAGACGTATCCCCAGATCCCCATCACGACTATGCCGGCCAGGTACACCGTCTTCCGCCCGAGGACGTCCGACAGGTACCCGAACAGCGGGATCGTAATGAAGGAGATGAGCCCAGCCACACTGACCGCCCACGTGATGAAGGTCTTGTCGAGCTTCGTCGCGAATGCGGCGAACGTGAAAACGAACGTCGTGAACAGATAGAACGGCGCCTGCTCGGGCAGTCGGAGCAAGGCGCTGAGAATGATCTCGCGCCAGTTCCGGCGGACCACCTCCCTGACGGGCGCCTGGACAACCCGGCGCTCGGCCAGGATGGCCTGGAAGACTGGCGTCTCCATGATCCCGAGCCGGATGTAGAGACCGACCGCGACGAGGACGATGCTCAGCAGGAACGGCACGCGCCAGGCCCAGGAAAGGAATGTCTCTGCACCCGCCATCGTTTGGGTCAGAGCCGTGAGGCCGTTGGCCAGCACGAGTCCAATGGGGACGCCGAACTGAGGCCAGCTGCCCAGCCAGCCTTTGCGCTTCTGGCTGCCCCACTCCATCGACATGAGCACCGAGCCTCCCCACTCGCCGCCGACGCCAAGGCCCTGGCCGAACCGCAGCGCGACCAGCAGGACTGCCGCCCACAGGCCGATGGAGTGGTACGTGGGGAGAAGGCCGATGAGGAACGTCGCGATTCCCATGAACAGCAGGGTCGCGATCAGCGTTGCTTTGCGGCCGATGCGGTCCCCGTATGTGCCGAACAGCCAGGCACCGATCGGACGGGCGAGGAAACCGATGAAATAGATCGAAAAGACGCTCGTGATACCGGTGATGGGGTCCGACTGCGGGAAGAAGAGCTTGGCGAAGACCAAGGCTGTCATCGTCCCGTACAGGAAGTAGTCGTACCACTCGATCGACGTGCCAACGGTGCTCGCCACCACCGCCCGCACCATGTACCTGCGACGTTGGTCCGGCGAGAGAGCAGCTAACGCGGCAGACGAAGATGTGGCCATGAACATTCCCCCAATCCAAAGAATCTGGCCGTGCTTCTTAATTCTTTAGCACTTTTTGGGGACTTTTGCTGAGCTCCCATCGGGCTTCAGCCTCGCCGATCGGCGTCGAGGGCGGCCCATTCCGGAACGGCCAGATCTCTTCGGCGATCCGGCGCCAGTTGGCGGTCGCGTTCAGGCTGCCCAGGACCGCGTAGAGGCCGAGGTTGATCCGCTGCATGACGACGTAGGCGCGGGGGACGTCGCTGTAGGGGGCGAGCGGACCCCGGGCGTCGAAGAACCGGCGTACGATCGCCGAGGCGAAGGCCGGCGTGATGGTCATCGGGGCGTCGGTCAAGGCGGTGGTGTAGAAGAGGGCAAACCGGTCGACCACGATCTCGGTCGGCACGGGTGCGCCTGGCCGAAGGAACCCGGCACGCTCGATCGCGGCGCGAAACCCCTCGTGATCCCGCTCCAGCGCGAGGAAGCGCACCGCATCCTCGAGGGGGGCGAGGTCCTCCTTTGTGAAGAGCTTGGTAAGGCCGAAGTCGAGAAACGTGACCCGGCCGCGCCCATGGAAGAGGTAGTTGCCCGGGTGCGGATCGCCGTTGAAGGCGCGCAAGCGGTAAAGGCTGCGCAAAACGAAGCGGTGGATCGTCTCCGCCGCCAGGTCCTTCTCATGCTGGCTCCACGTCAAAAGCTCCTCGAACGTCGCGCCGGACACGAGCTCGCTGGTCAGCACTCGGGGGGTGCTCAGCTCGCCGATCACACGAGGGACGTGGATCACGGGATGTCCTTCGTAGTAGCGGGCGAACAGCTCTTGGCTTTCGGCCTCGCGGACGTAATCGACCTCTTCGGCCAGCCGCTCGCCCAGCTCGTCGACCAATGAGCGCGTGTCGAGCCCAGGAAACGCAGCGCCGACGACGCGACGCAAAAGCCCGACGTTGCGGAGGTCGGACGTGATGCTGCGGGCAATTCCGGGGTACTGGACTTTCACCGCGACCGCGCGCCCGTCTCGAGTGATCGCCTTGTGCACCTGACCGATCGAAGCCGCCGCGAAGGGTACGGGATCCCACTCGGCGAAGATTCGGTCCGGCGGTCCGCCAAGCTCCTCTTCGATCACCGACGCCGCCAGCTCGGACGTCATCGGTGGTGCGGTGCGCTGCAGTCGGGACATCGAGATGCGGAACGTGGCCGGTAGGTCTTCGTAGATGTAGCTCGCCATCTGGCCGAGCTTCATCAACACGCCCTTCATCGCGCCCAGCTCCTCGGCCACCTCGTCGGCCGAACGAAGCGCGAGATCGTGGCGCATGGCGCCACGCCTGTCGACTGAAGCGAAGATCAAATGCGGCGATCTCGCCAGGTAACGACCGCCAATCCGCAAAGCGAGTCGCGCCAGTGCCGCTCCCCGGCCGACTCTGGATTGTTTGACGGCGGTGGCGTTCACGCGCGCATGCGCAGCTCGATCCGCTCCCGCGCTTCGATCACGCCGGGCAGGCCTTCGAAAGCGACATCGAGCGCGCCCAAGAGCTGGCGCACAGGCTCGCGCTCGAGGAGGGCCGACGGTGGCTTGGCAAATCCGTACATCTCGCGAGCCCAGTCGGGCAGCGTGCCGATCGCGACCTGACTCAAGTCGTTCCACAGGTCGCGCAGCTCGGGGTCGAGGTCCGGCGGCGCGAGCACGACGGCGATCGCGTCCTTGGCGGCTTTGGTCGGTCGTCGGAGGTCGACCGACTCGATGTACGTACGCAGCGATTGCACAGTGGTCGGAACCTGATCGGACGGCACGCCCACGATCTCGGCGAAACGCACCATCTCGGCCACGTACCGGTCGGCGTCCTCATCCGACAGCTGCCTCCCGTATCGCTGGACGACGGTGACGATCGACTCGACCATGCCGGCATGAACCCACAACAGGAGATCCGGATCCTCGGCGCTGTAATGACGGCCCGTTTCGGGATCGGTGCCCTTGACGTGGGTGTGAATCTTTTTGACCCACCCGGCCGCCGCCAGGGCGGACGCCGTGTCACCGTAGGTGGTCGTCAACACGTAACTGCTGGTCGCGGCCAGCCGGCCAAAGGGATCCTTGCGCCAATTGCTGTGCTGGTCCACACCGGCCATCGCCAGCGGATGGAGCGCCTGAATCATGAGCGAGCGCATGCCGGCCAGGGGAAAGCTGCGATCGCGATTGACCCGCCAGACGACGCTGTGCGGACCAAAGAGCCCGTCATCGGCGGGACGCTCCGGCACGGCGCGCTCGAAGGCGCGGGCCAGGGGCTGGAGCGGGCTCAGTTTTGCCGTATCCACGGGGGCCACTTTACGGATAGTCGCGACTAACCGGCACTTTCGTCACTCAAAAACACGGATCGTCGCGACGATCCGTGATTAAGCCAGAACTTCCTGCCGGCGCGAGAGATGCTCGATCGCCTGTGAGCGGATCTCCAGGAAGCCTCCGGCCAATCCCTTGCGCAGAATCCGCGCGCACGCCGCGGCCGAATAGAGGCGCGGAATGAAAACGAAGTCGGCGCCTTCCTCGTAAAACGTCAGCGCCTGCGGGATGTGGTCCGTGGTCAAAACCACCTTCGCATTGGGCGCGTGGTTGTGCACGCTTTTCATGAGGCGCAGGTTGCTCGTGCCGCGCAGCACGTCATCGGTGATGCTCGAGACCACGAGCTCTGCGTGCTCGAGCCCCGCGTGGCGCAAGGTGTCGACATGGGCGATGTCGCCGTACACGCATTTGATGCCGCGCCGCCGCAGCTCGTGCATGACGTTGGGGTTGTAGTCGATCACAAGGAGCTTGGAGATGAACTCGCGCGCTTCAGTGGCGTCGCCTTCGTGCTCGAACTCATAAAGGATCGAGCTGGTATCTCGGAAAAAACCGAGCAGGATCACGGGATACGGTCTCTCGCCGTTGCTTGCGGCGACATTCTGAGCATCGAGATCCTTCAGACCGACCGCTTTGAACGCGGCCGTGAGCACGCGCTGGATCGGATGGCTGAAATTGATCATGTAGGTCGACACGACGGCCGTGATGGCGAACGTGATGATGATCACCGTCAGCACTTCCTGATGGATCTGTCCCATCGCGACGCCGAGCGATGCGATCACGATCGAAAACTCGCTGACCTGGGCGAGGTTGATCGCGGGAACGATGCTCGTGCGCAGCCCAAGCCTCAGCGCATACAGGATCGGTACGACGACAGCGCGACTGAGAATTGCAAACCCCGACGCCGCAAGTGCGAGCCACAAGATGTCTGGACTCGGAAAGGTGATCTGCATCCCGAGCGCGACGAAGAACAATGTCACGAAAAAGTCGCGAATGCTGACCGCTTTGGCGACCACGTCGAGGCTGTAAGGGAAAGTTGAAAGGCTGACGCCCGCGATCAGCGCGCCCATCTCCTTCGACAGGCCGATCGCGCTGGCAGCGCCGGCGAGGAAGAAGCACCAACCCAACCCAGAGACGAGGATCAGCTCGGGCGCTTTGGCGACCATTCGGAATAGATGCGGCAGCACGTACTTGGAAGTGGCGAATGCACCGGTCACCAACAGCGCGCCGCGCAAGAGAGATCCGAGCAGCGGCACGAAGTTGGGGTTGAGGATGTTTGGCTGAACGGCGAGCATGGCTACCGCCCACAGGTCTTGCAGCACGGTCACTCCGACGGTGATGCGACCGGGCATCGTGTCGATCTCGAACTTGTCATTGAGGATCTTGACGATGATCAGCGTGCTCGAAAGACTCATGCACGCCGCGAGATAGAGCAGCGCGTAGTTGTGCGGGACGTTCGGGACGCCAAGCAGGACGAAGAATCCGACTCCCAAGGCGATGCAGATCGGAACCTGCAGTCCCGCGGTCAGGAGCACTGCGGTGCCGCCGGCAGCCATACGCCGCAGGTCGATCTCCAATCCGATGACGAACAGCAGCAGAATCAAAC
>DATLKH010000363.1:0-5814 GCA_035538475.1 Candidatus Dormiibacterota bacterium
AGCGCCACAGGAGAGTGCCGCCGCCCAGCAAAAGGCCTGCCGGGACGTACATCAACCAGACCGTGATGCTCGGCGAGAAGAGCTTGCCCTCATAGATCGCGACACCGGTCGCGATCAGACCCGCCGCCAGCAGCAGTCCGGCAAAAAACCGCTGCTGCAGCCACATGTGGTGCGCGTACAGGTTCTGGTGTCGTGTTGGGCGCGACGGTGCGGCAGTACTCAAGGAACTATTGATTATCCGGTAGGGTCCAGCCCAGGCTCCGTTTTACGGCATCGTGCCATCGGGACTGGAGCGTTCCGGCCTGGTCGCGCGACATCTGCGGCTCGAACTCCCGGTCCAGCTGCCACAAGCTCTCGAGGTCACCGTCGGACCACACGCCGGCGCCAAGACCGGCCAGAAAGGCGGCTCCGAGCGCGGTGGTCTCGGTCTGCTTCGGCCGGCGCACAGGGATCCCAAGCAGGTCGGCTTGAAACTGGCAAAGGACGTCCATGACCGAAGCGCCGCCGTCGACGCGAAGCTCGGTCAGCTTCTCGCCGGTATCGCGTTCCATGGCCTCGACGACGTCTCGGGTCTGATAAGCCATCGCTTCCACCGCGGCCCGGACGAGATGGGCTCGAGACGTGCCGCGCGTGAGGCCGACGATGGTGCCGCGCGCGTACGGATCCCAGTGGGGCGCGCCGAGACCCGCAAATGCGGGCACCAGAAAAGCGCCGCCCGCGTCCGGCACCGACGCGGCGATCGGTCCGGCCTCTGAGGCGCTTTCGATCAAGCGAAGCCCGTCGCGCAGCCACTGCAACGTAGCGCCGGTGATGAAGATCGCGCCCTCGAGCGCATAGGAAAGCGTTCCCCCTCTACGCCATGCGACGGTCGTCAGCATGCCTGTCGACGACGCAACCGGGCGGTCGCCGGTCTGCATGAGAACGAAGGAACCGGTGCCATACGTGTTCTTCGCCATGCCTGGGGTGGTGCAGGCTTGCCCGAAAAGCGCCGCTTGCTGGTCGCCTGCGATGCCGGAGATGGACGCGGCCAACGCTCCGGAAGACAACGAGACAGCACCGCTCGAGTCCACCACTCGAGGCAGCATGCCCAGCGATACACCGAACACCTCGGCCATCTCCTCGCTCCATGCGCCGCGGTGGATGTCGAACAGCAGCGTTCGCGACGCGTTGGACGCGTCCGTACAGTGCTCGCGCCCCTCGGAAAGCTTGGCGATCAGCCACGAATCCACGGTGCCCGCAGCCGCGTCCTTCGCTCCATCGATGTGCTCGAGCGCCCACGCGAGCTTCGTCGCGGTGAAGTAGGGATCGAGGTAGAGGCCGGTCACCTCATGCACGCGGGCCTGATGACCAGCTTCCTGGAGACGCTTGCACTCGCCGGCCGTGCGCCGGTCCTGCCACACGATGGCGGGCGCGATCGGGTCGAGCGTCTTGCGATCCCAAAGCACGAGCGTTTCCCGCTGGTTGGTGATGCCGATAGCGCGCACATCCTTCGTCGACGCCCCCGCCGCATTCAGAGCGTGCCTCGCACTCTCTTCCACAGCGGCCCAGATCTCGTTTGGATCGTGCTCCACCCAACCGGGTCGCGGAAAGTGCTGCGTGATCTCGCGATAACCCTTGCCCACCACGGCGCCATCTAGCGCGACTGCGATCGCAGTCGCCCCGGTCGTGCCCTCGTCGAGGCTCAGGACGACTTCGGCGATGTCGGTTTCCAGGTCCGGTTCAGACTCCCGGTCCGGTAGCCCTCGAGGTCGAGCGAAACAAATGTGTATCCGGCTGCTCGCACCGCATCTGAAACTGCGTCACGTTGCGCGATCACGCGCTCGATATCGTGCGGTTCGACCTCGATTCGCGCGACGTCTGCGTGGTGGCGCACCCGCACCTGATCGAATCCCAGCGCTTTCAGCGCAGCCTCGGCCCGGTCGATCTGACGAAGCGCCTCGATCGTGACGGGCGTGCCGTGCGGAATGCGCGACGACAGGCATGCGAATGACGGCTTGTTCCAGTTCGGCAGGCCCAGCGCGCGCGCGGCCGCGCGGATTTCCGGCTTGCTCATGCCGGCATCGAGCAGCGGAAACTTCACGCCGCGGCGAACGGCCGATCCATGTCCCGGCCGATGGTCTCCCGCGTCTTCTGCTGTCGCGCCGTAGGCCAGATGGGCCAGGCCGAGGCGCCGGCGAATCGGCTCGAGCGTGTCGAAAAGCTCCTCTTTGCAGTGGAAGCAGCGATCCGGATGGTTGCGGATGTACGCGTCGAGCTCGACCTCATTCGTCGTGACCTCGACGAGCTGCGCACCCAGCGTTTTGGCGAGAGCGCGAGCCGCCTCCTGCTCGGATTCCGGGTAAGCCGGTGAGCTCGCCAGGACCGCGACCGCGCCCTCCCCGAGCTCTTCCATTGAAAGCTTGAGCAGCAGTGTCGAGTCCACACCGCCCGAATACGCAACCAGCGCCGAACCCAATCCGCGCACGATGTGGCGGGCCGCCGTCAATCGAGCTGGATTGAAAGTATCGAGCTGGATCATCGTCCAGCTACGAGACTAGCCGACTGAGGCTTCGGAGACTTCTGAAGACTCCATGGCGGGCGCGCCGCACCAGGCTTCGTAATCGATGAGCCCGTGAACTGTCGGGTTGTCACCGCAAAGCGGGCACGCCTTGCTCCGCTTCAGCTTCAGCTCGCGGAACGTCATGTCCTCGCCCTCGAAGAGCAAGTAGCGTCCGATCAGCGGCTTGCCGATGTCGATCAGAAGCTTGATCGTCTCGAAGGCCATCATGCTGCCGATGATTCCGGGCAGGACTCCGAACACGCCCGCCTCGGCGCAGCTCTGCACGCTGTCGGGTGGCGGCGGCTCCGGGAACAAGCAGCGGTAGCAGCCGGTGCCCTTGGCGGAGTCGAACATCGCCATCCGGCCTTCGAATCGAAAGATGCTTCCGTGCACGAGCGGCTTGCCGAGAAAGTGAGCGGCGTCGTTGGCCAGGTAGCGGGTTGGGAAGTTGTCGGTGCCGTCGATGATCACGTCGTACGGCGCGAAGATGTCCATCGCGTTCGTCGAGTTGACGTGCTCCTTGATCCCCACGACCTCGACATCGGGGTTGAGGTTGCGCAGCGTATCCGCCGCCGACTCGACCTTGGGCCGGCCGATGTCGTCATACCCGTGGAGCAGCTGGCGCTGGAGGTTGGAGGCGTCGACGACGTCGAAGTCTACAATCCCGATCTTGCCGACCCCGGCGGCAGCCAGGTACATGGAGGCCGGCGAGCCGAGCCCGCCTGCGCCAAGGAGCAAAACGCTGGAGTTGAGGAGCTTGCGCTGTCCCGCTCCACCGACTTCCGGCAGGATGAGGTGGCGGGCGTAGCGCGCAACCTGATCTGGGGTGAACGATCTCGTCTGTGGCATCTGTACTGGACTATACCCAGGGTCCTGGTCGCGATATTCCTATATTGGGAGGCCATGGAGACGGAGTACCTGGACGAGGAGCAGGTGATCTCCCTCTACAACAAGGTTCGGACGGGCAAGCGAACCTGGCCGGCAGGCATCTGGAGCTCCCCCGCCGCTCTGCAGTACGCGGTCACCGTCTTCGACTACTGGATCCACAACGTGATGGGCTGGAAAGGCTGGCCCGACGCGCGCGGGAAGGTCACGCCGGCGCTCCTGGAGGAGCACCGCCTGGCCGACCTCGTGGAGAGCGTCTTCGTGCCCGAGTTCGGCGACGACTGGCTCGATTTCGAGGTCGTCCTCAACGAGAGCATGCGGCTTTCCGAGGACGAGAACTGGTCGCCTGAAGTCACCGACCGCCAGGAGCGGGTCGAAGCCGCGTTCGAGCATGCTTTCGAGCAGCTCATCGGTTCACCCAAGCAGCAACAACCGAAACTGCTTTCGACCTATCACCGTTTCCGAAACCACCTGCTTCGGATGTGGAGCGCCTTTCAAGAGGCACAGGCCGAGCACGACAAGGCCGAACGAGAGTCGGCGGAGCGCTTCTGGCAGAACCTTCGCCTGGTGCGCAGCACACGCGGTCGCGGCGCGGAGGCGTGGTCGATCGTCAACAACGAAGACGAGCGTCGCGGTGAAGTCGTCATGTTGTGGGGCGAGCCACACCCCTACTGCGTGGTCGTGCTCGACGACGATCTCGAAACCGGTGGCTGGGAGCAGGTGATCTACCGGCTCGAGCAGGAGATCCTCGTCGAGGAGCCCGGGGTCGTCAGCTACGCCGTATGGCACAAAGGCTTCGTCGGCGAGTACTACCGCTGCGCCGATTGCGGCGAGCTTCACAGCCAGTTCGACGAGGATTCCGGCCCCGGACTGAGACTGGACGACCTGGAGCCGCCAGACGAGCGCTGACCGCTAGTCGACCGTCAGCGAAAAGTTGCGTCCCTCCCAACCCGTGACGTAGTGAGCCGTCCACGAAAATTCCGAGCCCACGGCCAGGGCCTGACTGGGAATGTCCGCGATCCACACTCCGAGCGTCGTATCGATGGCTTCGATTTCGCGATACGACTCCCAATCGTCGAACGTGTAGTGAACCGATCCTGGACGCGGGAGCTGGACGCGCAGCTTGCGCCCGCCGGCAATCCGAGTGATCTGATGTTTGTGCGACCAGATGAAGGCCGGCTCCAAGGCGGACCCTTCGGTATAACGCCGGCGGGCAGGCATCACGATGTCGGGAAAACCGGCAAGGGCGATGGTGACCAAGAGCTCGAGGTATTCCGCGTGTGCCCAACCCAGCGGGCATGCCGATCCACTTGGTTTGCCAAATTGGAGCTTGCGGGTGGGGAGGTCCGGGCCGTCCCACAGCTGCTCCGGCAGCACCATGCCCTCGCCGGCGAAGCCTTCGAGCGATCGTACGAGCTCAGCGGCGGGCAGACCCATCGCAAAGAAATGGCGCGCGCGCTCGCCGGTCAGCACCGGCCACGCGCGTCCGCGGCCGCTGCCGTCCCACGGCGTCCCGTCCTCGTGCTCACCGTATTTATCGCCGGCATAGCGTCTCCAGCTCGGGCCCGCGGGAAGGCCGACCTTCAGCGAGGTGTCGACTCCTTGCAGGCTGCGAAGCACTCGGTCGTCTTTGGGCCGCCGCAAGCCATATCGCACCAATTCGAGAAAGTCAGGCGAGATGGCGCCTTCGGTAGGTCGGTGATCCGGGTCGTTCGCGAGACGGATGTACTGGCCGCCTGGCGTCGAGCACCAGCTTTCAACCCGGTCGTTCCAGTAATCCGCCACGGTCCTGAAATGGCTGGCCGCCACATGCTCACCGGCGTCGCTGGCAAACTCAGCCGCCACTATCAAAGCCGCGATCCCCGCAGCGATGGTTGAAGGAGACAGCCCGCCCGCGTCTTCCCAGCGGTCCAGTGGGGTCGCGGGTCCCTCTCGAATCAGATACTGCGCGGCCGGGCGCACCATCGTCGGATAGGGATCGTGGTCGAGGCAGCCGGCCACTCCCAGCCGCCAAGCAAGGAGGATTGGGAGAGCCACCTCATCGAGCTCGGTCAACTGCCAGTGCGGCGTGCCATCGAGAAACCAGTTTTGATACCAACCACCATCGGAGCGCTGGTGCTGCTGCAGGTGTCGGAATGCGCGGAGCGCTGCATCGCTGTCACCGGCGTCGAGCAGCGCGGTGGCGATCCGGCACAGATCGCGCGGCCAGACGAGGTGATAGATCTGGTCGCCGTCGTGGTTGTTTTCACCCCACGGCGACCCGGGCGCGGCGATGAAAGCGCCCGCGTGTGATTTGTCTTCGAGACAGTGCAGCAGCGCGAAAGACGAACGCGCCAGTGCTCCCTCATCGCCGCTCACCTGGGCGAGTGCTCGGGGAATTTCCGGTTGCG
>DATLKH010000364.1:0-11810 GCA_035538475.1 Candidatus Dormiibacterota bacterium
TCGCTGAGCGAATTCGTCACCAACCTCGGCGCCAGCATGTCGACCGCGCCGGTCACTTTCACGAACGTCGACATCCAAGAACCTGTAATCATTCGCGAGACATCGCCCCGACACCGCTTCTAATTCCCAGCACTCGCGTCCTCGGCGTCCGGGTCGACTGCGTCGACATGAGTTCGGCGCTGCAGCACATCGAAGATTTCATCTCAACAGGCGGACCCCATCTCGTCGCCACGGTCAACCCCGAGTTCGTGATGAGAGCGGGCAAAGATCCAGATTTCGCTCGGGTGCTGGAATCGGCCGACCTCTGCCTTCCCGACGGCGTCGGAGTCGTGTGGGCGGCTCGCAGGAAGGGCTGCCGCATCACCACCCCGGTGGCAGGCACGGACATGCTGCCGTTGCTGGCTGAGCTGTGCGCGCGCCGCGGCCTGCATCTCTTTCTGCTTGGCGCGGGGCCTGGAGTGGCGAGCCGGCTGGCGGATCAGCTGCGCGCCGACCATCCCACGCTCGCGGTCGCCGCTCACTCAGGCGATCCCGAACCTTCGGCTGACGCCGAGACCTTGAAGTTGATCCACGAGCACCGGACGGACATCCTCCTGGTCGCGTATGGAGCGCCCAAGCAGGAGATGTGGATCGACCGGGTCAGGCAGCACCTCGAAGTGTCAGTCGCGATGGGCGTGGGTGGCGCATTCGATTACCTGACCGGGCGCGTACCTCGGGCGCCGCTATGGATGAGAAGCGCAGGTCTCGAGTGGTTGCACCGGCTCATCCGCCAGCCGTGGCGATTCCGGCGCATGACCGTTCTTCCCGTCTATGCGGTGAGAGTTTTGAGGTCCCCCAAGTAGCATCACGGCTCGTGGATGACGGACCGGCACCGGCTCTGAGCGTGGTGATCCCTTGTTACAACGAGGAGCAGCGGCTGCCGCGCACCATCGAACAGGTCGAGCGCTATCTCGACGCTCGGCCCGACCCGTACGAGCTCATCCTCGTCGACGACGGCAGCTCCGACGGCACCCGTCTGGTCATGGATGCCGCGGCCGGACGCCACAACGGAGTCCGCATCGAGGCGCTTCCCCAAAACCGCGGCAAAGGCCGCGCGCTGGCCATTGGCGTCGCAGCCGCTCGAGGCAGGCAAATCCTGGTCACCGATGCCGACCTGTCGACGCCGATCGAAGAGCTCCAGAAGCTGGAGGCGGCGTTGGGCAACGGCGCCGGCATCGCAATCGCCTCTCGCGCCGTGCGAGGGTCCCGCGTCGAAATCTCGCAGCCGATCTACCGCGTCGTGATGGGCAAGGCTTTCAATCTCGTCGTGCAGGCGGTTCTGCTGCCCGGCATCTGGGACACGCAGTGCGGTTTCAAGCTGTTCCGTGCCGACGCGGCGCGCAAGGCTTTTGCCGGACTGATCACCGACGGTTTCGGCTACGACCCCGAGGTCTTGTATCGAGCAAAGAAACGCGGCGTCAAGATCGCCGAGGTGCCGGTCGTGTGGCGGAACTCGTCGCCGACCAAGGTCAGCCCTCTGCGCAGCTCGCTCGACATGCTGAAGCATGTATTTCGGATCCGGTTCCGCGTTTGAGCTCCGACCGCAAACTCACGCCGCGAACCACCGCGCCGACCGAAGTCCTGGTCGTGCTGCCCACCTACAACGAGCGCGAGAACCTCGAACGCGTGGTCGCGGGCGTCCGCCATCTCGGCCACGACGTACTGGTGGTCGACGATGCGTCCCCCGACGGAACAGGGGAGATCGCGGATCGGCTCGCTGAGTCAGATTCCGGCGTGCGCGTGCTCCACCGCGATCGAAAGCTGGGTTTGGGGAGCGCTTACGAAGAAGCTTTTCGGATCGGGCTGGCC
Organism: Candidatus Dormiibacterota bacterium; assembly: GCA_035538475.1. Taxonomy (GTDB): domain Bacteria; phylum Chloroflexota; class Dormibacteria; order Dormibacterales; family Dormibacteraceae; genus 40CM-4-65-16. Next base: position 1,849 of record DATLKH010000364.1, read on the forward strand.
GACGGTTCCGAGCTCTTCGTCGAGATGGATGCCGACGGCTCGCACCGGGCTCAGGATCTCGACCCGATCGTAGAGGCGACTCGTGGCTCTGGTGGGCTGGCGATCGGTTCGCGCTACATCCGCGGTGGCCAGATCGTCGGTTGGGCGCCGCATCGCATGCTCCTGTCGCGTGCCGCCAACATTTACTGCCGCGCCCTGTTGCGCCTACGGACGCACGACTGCACATCCGGATTTCGCTGTTACTCGCGCGAGCTTCTGGCCGAAATCGAGTTGGACGAGATCGTGTCCCAGGGCTACTCATTTCAGATCGAGATGGTCCACCGGACGGTTAAGCTCGGCTTCCCAGTGGTGGAAGTCCCGATTCGCTTCGAAGAACGAGTGGCGGGTGCGTCGAAAGTTTCGCGCGGGGAGATCCGGCGCGCACTGTGGACGGTGCTGCGCCTGAGCCTGTCCAGATGAAAGTTCTCGAGAAGGCAGCATCACGTCCCCAGACAGTGGGGAGGTCGGTCCGCCAAGCGGACCGTGTGGGGAAGCCCAACGTTCGCGCTCTGCTCGCCGCGTATCGCCTGCCGCTGATCCTCGGTCTGATCCTCGCCGCGGTTACCGCGATTCCTTATATCGACGGCTATCTGGTTCAGCCGCAAGGCCGCGCCTTCGTCGGTTTCTTCTACTTGTGGGACGACGCCACCACCTACATCGCCAAGATGCGAGAGGGCTGGGAAGGTTCGTGGGCGTGGCAGAACCGCTACACGACCGAAGCGAGCCCCACGGCGTACCTCTTCATGTTCTGGATCGTCCTCGGGCACGTCGCCGGACTCACGCATCTGCCGCTGGTCGCCGTGTTCCAGCTGGCGCGCGTGGTGGGCGCTTTTGCCCTGATGGCCGCGGCCTGGCTCTGCATTCGCCACTTCATCCAGGACCCGGCCACCCGCCGCTTCGCGCTCGTCTTCCTCGCGATCGGCCTCGGATGGGGCCTGGTCATCTGGGGACTCGGCCATCCGGTGATCTTCGGCAACCAGACCGAAGGTCTCGACTTGCGGATGCCGGAGCTCAGCGCCTTCTACTCGATCCTCGCCCTGCCGCACTTCGCGTGGTCCGCGGTGTTCGCGGCGCTCGGCATCCCGCTCACATTGATGGCCGTCGAACGGGGCAGCATGCGCCTGGCGGTGCTGGCCGGCCTCGCCTGGCTGGGACAAGCCTCCATCCATCCGCAGATGCCCGTGTTGATGGGCGGCGCGACGGCCGCGGCCATGCTGATCAGGCCGCCCCGCTCGACGCGGGGATGGGCGGCGGGCGCGATCGCGTTTGCAATTCCGGCGCCCTACATCCTTTATTCGTATCTGGCTTTCGTCGGAAACCCGGAGGTCGAGCGCTGGACTTATCACTCCAAGAATGCCGTGCCCCCGGAGACCATCAGCCTTCTGTTCGCCCTCGCGCCACAGCTGCTGCTGGCCGCGATCGGTGTGCCAGGCGCAATCCGGAGACGGACTCGGGAAGACCTCTTCTTGCTCGCCTGGCTCGTTTTGCTGGCGGCGATTCTCTGGCTGCCGAATCCGGCGGGCGACCTGCGCCGCCGCTTCTTCGATGCGATTTACATCCCGCTGGTTCTGCTGGGATCCCACGGGATGTACGAAGAGATCCTGCCCAGGCTGCGCAGCGTTCGCGCCCGCAGCCTTATTCCTTTTACTTATGTGACCGTCGCGGCGGTGGGCAGCGCATTTCTACTTCTGTCGCCGCTGCTCGTGGCCGGCGAGCCTCAGTACTCGATCACGACCGCGGAGTACAACGGCCTCAACTGGCTTGGCGCCGAACCCTCCGGCCGCGTGCTCTGCATGCCGGGGGTCGGCCTGTACGTGCCGGCCTACAGCTCAGACACGGTCTACGTGGGTCACTACGACGAGACGTTCGACTACGTGAACAAGACCAAGATTGCCGGCGACGTGCTGACCGGGAACGCGGACATCGCGACGTTCACTCAGTCGAACCACATCCGCTACGTGATCTGGACCGCCGATCTACACACTCCGCCGCCGACCGAGCTAGGCACGCCGGCTTACGACACGCCGAACTTCAAGATCTGGCGACTCTACTGAGTTCGAACGTAGATCATCGCGACTGAGTCTTCGTAGACGAGCTTCCAGTCCGGCTGTGTCGCCAGCACGTTCGAGAGCGCTTCGTCCCTGTTGTAGACGATGTAGTCGACCTGGTAGTGGTCGAGGATCTGCTTCCAGTCGGGTCGCAGCGTCTGCACGTCTTCGTACTGATTGAGCAGCGGGTCACCCATCAACGCGGCTTCGCCGAAGATGAACACGCGCCGGTTCGGCTGCGGGTAAAAGCGATTGGCCAGGTAGCCGCCCCAGCCGTACTGGTTGTACATGCGCGTTCCGACGTCGGGATGAGCGGCGAGCCAGTCCGCGGCGGCCACCGGATAGGTCGTGTTGTCGAGTGCCTGCTGACGCGTAGGTGAGATCGAGCTTCCGATCCTGACCAGCGTCGAGCCCACCACGAGGACAAGCACGATCGCGGTCGTGGCGGCGAAGAATGGACGCGGCGGAATCGTCCAGTTCGTCCAGCGCCGCGATGCGGCGAGGTCCTTCCAGATGCCGCCGTAGGTGTTGATCATCACCGGAGTCACCGCGGCGACGAACAGGGCGATGTTCCGCGCCGACTGGAGAGCGAGAAACAGCGCAAGCAGGGAGAGCAGCAGCTCGTAGACCGATGGGCGTCGAAATGCAAAGCCGACGACGAGCAGGAAGATCATCGCCTCGAAGGGCCGCAAGAAGGTGAGGTGGAAGTCGGGCGAAAACCACTCCACGATCAGCCGCTGCTGCGCGACGCTGCCTTCGGTCTGAAACGGGTAGGGATAGAGGCTCAAGAAGTGAGGTGTCGCCGCGACCGCGAGGCCTGAAGCCAGCGTGATGATCCCGAGCCGCCGGAGGTGCATCAGATGCGCGGGGTTCTCGCGATCCATGGTCCAGGCCACGGCCTCGGCCAGAAGCGCCACCCCCAGCCACGCGAACGCGATCACCCAACCGCCGTGCAGGTTGGCCCACAGGACCATCACCAGCGGAAAGAAGTTGATCGCACGGCTGCGGCCGCTCAGGTATCCGTGCAGCCAGTAGAGCTCGAGGCAGGTGAGAAAGAACGTGATCATCTGCGCGCGCGGCCCCCAGATGGGCGAACCCGCTATCGCAGCCAGAGCAAGACCGATGCCGACGATGACGAACGGCTGGCGGCGGACCTGTTGGTACATGAGCCAGAAGCCCGCCCAGGTGATGACGCCGAACGCCACCTCGAGCGTGATCAGGCCGAACCAGTTGTACGTCAACCACATCAGGATCTCGGTCAGGTACTCGTGGTCGGTCCAAACGTGGTCGGTCACGGTGTAGGTGAAGATGTCGGTCGAGGGCAACCTGCCGTTCTCGACCATCCACCGGCCGATGCGCAGGTGCCACCAGAAGTCCGGATCCTGCTCGGGACCGATGAAGAGCGAAACGATCACGGTCAGGACCGCGCCGAGCAGCAGCGTGCGGGCGGTCAGCCGCCGCGTCAGCCACCCCGGCACGGGGCTAGCCGCGGCGGAAGGGATTGGGTAGGTAACGGGGGACGCGTCTTGCATAGGCTGGGTAATCATTCGGGAACGCGCGCTCGAGGACGCGCTCTTCCCACCGAATTCTGAGGACCTCACAGGCGATGAAATAGGCGACCGCGATGGCGCTCAGCCAACCGGCCGTGGCGATGTTGACGCCGATCGCCGTCACCACCTCTCCGAGATACACCGGGTGCCGGCTCCAGGCGTAGGGGCCGCCGACCACGAGCCGGCGGGCCTCGGGGATGATCGAAAAAGAACGCCGTAGATACGCGAGGCCCCAGACCGCATAGGCGAGACCGATTGTGGCGAGCACGTCACCGGCCGGCAGGAGACCGCTCCGGAGCATGCCGCCGGGGAGGAAGCTGGCCCCGATCGCGGCGAAGGTGCCGCTGAAGGCGACAAAGATGACGTAAGCCCGGTGGTCGGTTCCCCGCTGTGGGAGCCTGACGGCGTAGAGGACGACCAGCATCGTGAAGTAGGCGAGCGCCAGCCCTTGCTGAGTCAGGAAGAGCAGGTCTGACGGCCGGCGGACACCGTGGAATCCGGCGGCCAAGAGGAGCAGCTGGCGGGCCAGGAAGAGGCCGAAAAAGAGGGAGGGGACCAGGCGGCTGAGGACGAGATCCCGCCAGTAAGCGCGCGAGCGCCGCGGCTCTTCGAGTGCGACGCCCGTCATCTCCATGGTCCGGCGGAGAAGGTTAGCGACCCGGATGGGCCTCACAGTCGTTTTCGCTAATGAATTGACCTCCCCGGGGACCGATCTATAGGATCCACGTCCGCGAGAGGACGCCGCAAGAACCGGCACCCGGTCGCGTCAATCAGCTTGGAAAGACCGTAGTTCTGAAAAAGGAGGTGAAATCGCAGAAATGTTGAGCCTTTACATGAAGCTTCGCAGCCTTACCACTCGTCAGGAAGGCCAGGGCATGGTTGAGTACGCTCTGATCCTCGTGCTGGTCTCAATCGTGGTCATCGTGATCCTTCTTACGATGGGCAACCAGATCAAGAACGTCTTCTCCAACGTCGTAGCCGCACTGGGAGCGTAGTTCCCAACGTAGTAGCACCTTCAAGAGAGCCCCGCGCGAGGGGCTCTCTTCCTTTAAAGCGAATCGGGGTAAAGATCGCGGTCCCCATGTTTACAATGGCGCCACCCTTGAGGATTCCATCGGAGGTGACTTAGTTTTGGCCGTCGCACCTGCTGCACAAACAAGGCCTCGTCCCGGCGGAGGTCGTCTGTTCATCATCGTCGGCTTGCTCATGGCCGTCCTTGCGTTCGGAGCGGTCTTCCTCCTCGGCAACACGATCGGCGGCGGCGGCGGTGCGATCGGCGGCGGCCCGTCGATCACAGTCGTCATCGCGAAGCAAACCATCCCGGTTCGACACGCGATCACATTGGCGGACCTCGACACCGAGAAGGTGGGCGGCAACTTCACGAACGCCGGTAACACTTACTCGAGCACGAATGACGTGATCAACCTGATCTCCGAAGTCAACATCACCAAAGGATCTGTGATCACGTCCGACATGCTGGCCCGCGACATCGGCCTCGTGCCGGCCGGCGCAGCGCCTGCATACCTGCCTCTTGCAAGTGGATACGTCGCGATGACGATCCCGACCGGTGAGCAGCAGGGCGTTGCCGGTTACCCGAGCGTCGGGGACTACATCACGGTGATTTCGTCGGCGAGCCTGACCGTCTTCAGCTCGAACGGACAGCAGCAAGGTCCTACCAAGATCGTCAGCAAGACGGTGTTCACCAACGTGCGCATCATCGGACTCGGCCCGCGGTCATCGAGCGTGCAGTCCGCGTCGAGCAGCGGCGCCACCACCAGCTCGAACCAGAGCGCAACCACCGGCGTCACCTCCAGCCTGACCATCGAGCTCACGCAATGTGACGCGGAGTACTTCACCTGGTTCTTGAACAACACCAACGTGCGGTACACGCTGGAGTCGTTCCACGACTACCTCGCGCAGCCGCCGGCCGCGCCAGACCCAACCTGCCCGACTGTGACGTCGGCTCAGGGTGTCAGCCAGAAGGAAGTCGACGCCAGGTACCACTTCACGTCGCTGTAAGCCGTAGATCCGATGGGGCTCCTCGATAGGGTCAAACAAAATCAGACGATCCCCCCGGCGGGGCCGGCCACCAACGGCCCCGCCACCGCGACCCTTCCCGGAGCACCCGCGTACCAACCCGCGCCTACCATGCCCGTCGCGCAGCCCACAGCACCGGCTGCGCCTCCGCCGGCCCAGCCTGCCTCTCTAAGCCAGCGCGCCGCCGTCGGCGGTGAGCTCTCGCCGGCGTTCACTGCAGCGAAGGTTCAGATCCACGCCAAGCTGATCGAGAAGTTCGCGGACGAGATCGACTCGAGCAACAAGGCCGGCGTCCGCGAAAAGATCGTCGAGCTCGCCGAGGAGTACTTCCGCAGCACGGCGATGACGATGACAAAGAACGACAAGGAGCGCCTTGTCGATTCGGTCCTCGACGACGTTCTCGGCCTCGGTCCGCTGGAAGCTCTTCTGGCCGACGCGAGCATCACCGAAATCATGGCCAACCATCCAAAGCAGATCTACGTCGAGCGCAGCGGTGAGCCGCAGCTCTCGGCGGTCACGTTCGAGAGCGAGCGCCAGATGCGCCAGGTCATCGACCGCATCGTCAGCCTGGTCGGTCGCCGAGTCGACGAGTCGACTCCGATCTGTGACGCGCGACTCAAGGACGGATCGCGCGTCAACGTGGTCATTCCTCCGATCGCCCTCAAGGGTCCGTGTCTAACGATCCGCAAGTTCGCGAAAGAAAAGTGGGGACCCGCGGACATCGTCAACCGCTTCCGCTCTTCGAGCCCCGACATAATGACGTTCCTGCGCTCGTGCGTGCGCGCGCGCCTGAACATCCTGGTCTCGGGTGGCACCGGTTCTGGTAAGACGACGCTGCTCAACATCCTGTCGTCCTTCATCCCTGACAACGAGCGCTTGATCACATGCGAAGACGCGGCCGAGCTGCAGCTGCAGCAGCCGCACTGGGTGCAGCTCGAGTCTCGTCCACCGAACGTCGAAGGCAAGGGAGCGATTCCGATCCGCGAGCTCGTGAAGAGCTGTCTGCGTATGCGCCCCGACCGGATCATCGTCGGTGAGTGTCGTGGCGGTGAAGCGCTCGACATGCTTCAGGCCATGAACACCGGTCACGATGGCTCGATGTCGACGATTCACGCGAACAGCCCGCACGAGTGTCTGGTGCGTCTCGAGACCCTCGTGCTGCAGGCCGGCCAGGATCTGCCTTCGCGAGCCATTCGCGAAACGATCGGCTCGGCCATCCATCTGATCGTCCAGCAGTCCCGCTTGCGCGGTGGCGTGCGCCGCATCGTGAGCGTGGCTGAAGTCACCGGAATCAAGGACGGTGAGATTCAGACGCAGGAAGTCTTCACGTTCCGGCAGGTTGGCGTCAACGCGGAAGGCAAGGCGGTCGGGTATCACACCGCGACCGGAACCTTGCCGGTGCGCATGGAGCATCTTCGCGCCGAAGGCGAAGAGATTCCCGAGACGCTTTTCAAGCCGGCTCAGCAGCCCTCGCCGGACAAGCTCTATTGACAACACCTAGGAGGAATTGATGTCCATCCCCGTGGTTCTGGCGTTGATCGCCTTTGCAGGCGTCTTCCTCTTTTTCCTCGGGCTCAACCAGATGCGGCGCGCCGCTGGCGGCTCGGAGGACTTTCAAGCGCGGCTCGCCGCCTATGGCGTGACCACTGCTGGTGCTGCCGCCATGCCGGTTGGAGGCGCCGGCTTCCGCGACAGCATGAACCGGCTCTTCTCGCCGGCCGCAAATCGTTTCGGCCGCGGCGATGTGAAGAAGGGAAAGCCATCGGTCGCCGAACAGCTGCAGCGGGCCGACCTGAGACTTCGGCCCTCTGAGTACTTCATGATCCAGCTCGCCAGCGGCGCGGTCATCGGCCTGATCGGCTTCTGGCGCTGGGGGCTGCTGTTCTCGACCTTGTTCTTCATCGGCTACTCGATCCCCGGCATCTACGTGAAATACCGGATTGGACAGCGCTTGAAGAAGTTCAACGCGCAGCTCGGCGACACGCTTACCTTGCTTTCGAACGCGCTCAAAGCCGGTTACTCGTTCGCGCAGGCGATCGACACCGTGGCCAAGAACGCCACCGCTCCGATCGGCGACGAGTTCGCTCGCGCGGTCCGCGAGATGAACCTCGGTGGGTCCCCGGATGAGGCGCTGTCGAACATCACCAAGCGCATCGCCAGCAACGACTTCGATCTCGTGACCACGGCGTATTCGATCCACCGCACAGTCGGTGGAAACCTGGCCGAGATTCTCGACAACATCGCATACACGATTCGCGAACGGATCCGAATCAAAGGTGAGATTCAAACCCTGACCGCGCAGGCTCGCGCGTCGGGCACGATCATCACCGCGCTGCCGATCCTCCTCGCAACGTTCATGTTCTTCGTCACGCCGACGTACTTTCAGCCGATGTTCCGAAACATCATCGGCTGGATCCTGATCGCGATCGGCTGCTTCATGATCTTCCTCGGCAACATGATCATCCGCCGCATCGTGGCGATCGAGGTTTAGCAATGGGAACAACAATGCTTCTCGCTCTGGTCTGCGCAGGCGGCGTCCTGATGTTCTTCATCGGAATCGCGCGCACGCCCTCGACCAACACCGCGCAGATGGTTCAGCAGCGTCTGTCCGTCTATGGTGGTGAAAAGCCGCTCACCGTCGAAGAGATCGAGCTGCAGAGGCCGTTCAGCGAACGCGTCCTGCGGCCTGCGATCGAGCGGTTGGGTTCACTGCTTTCGCGCTCAACGCCTCAAAAGGCCCGACAGGACTTGCTGAACAAGCTCGAGCTTGCCGGCCGGCCGGGCAACTTGACGCCGGAAGACTTTGCCGCGGTGCGGCTCGTGTCAGCCGCGGTCGTCGCGGCGATTGGCGTTCTGCTGGGGCTGTTGCTCCACAACACGCTGTACCTGGTCATCGCCCTCGTGCTCGGCGTGATCGGCGGTTATTACTTCCCGGTCTTGTGGCTCAAGCAGAAGGTCGACCAGCGGCGGACCGAGATTCAAAAGGGTCTGCCTGACGCACTCGACCTGCTTGTGATCTGCGTCGACGCCGGGCTCGGATTTGATGCGGCGCTGGCTCGCGTGACGGACAAGTACAAGAACGCGCTGTCGGAGTTGATCGCCAAGGCTCTGCGAGAGGTGAGCCTCGGCCGTCCGCGTCTGGAGGCTCTGGACGAGATGGGCCGGTCCAGCGGCGTCGACGACCTGCACAACTTCGTGCAGGCGGTCATCCAGTCCGAGCAGTTCGGCACCGGCATCGGCAAGATCCTGCGCATCCAGGCGGACGAGATGCGCCGCAAGCGCCGGCAGCGCGCGCAGGAAAAAGGTGCTCAGGCCACGCTGAAGATGATGCTGCCCATGGTCGGCTGCATCTTCCCGACGCTGTGGATCGTGCTCCTCGGACCGGCGCTCCTGATCCTGATGGCTCCGCGCTGACCGCACTTCCGACATTCGCCGTACGCTGATGGCCGTGCCATCAGCGCTCGTGCCTGGGGTCAACGTTCTGGAGCTGGCCCTGCGGGCCCTGGTCATATATGCGGCGCTGCTGATCGCATTGCGGGTTTTTGGCAAGCGCGAGGTCGGCCAGTTCACGATCTATGACCTGGTCTTCATCCTGCTGGTCGCGAATGCGCTGCAGCCGGCGATGACGGGGCCGGATTCGTCGGTCACCGGCGGCCTGGTATTGATCGTGACGCTCGTGGCGGCCAACTGGATCGTGGGCCAGCTCGACAGGCTGCCCAGGTTTCACCGCATGTTCACGCCTGCGCCGGCCGTGGTCATCCACAAGGGCAAGTACATCGAGCGCAGCTTGAACCGCGAAGGTGTGACCAAAGACGAGTGTGAGATGGCGATCCGTGAGCACGGACTCGAGGGCGTGAAGGACGTCGAGCTGGGTGTGCTCGAGCCTGACGGCACCATCTCGGTCGTGCCGACTGGTTCAAAGATCCACCGCGGCCGGCATCGGGTCCGCTTCGTGCGCAGGGCCTAACGCCGCAAACCCCGGATCGTCGCGACGATCCGAACTAGTCGGAGAGAAATTCGAGCGCCGCGTGCTTGAACTCACGCGCCGTGACCGCTGTCAGGTGATCGCGTCCCGGGATGGTCACGAGCCGTGCGCTCGGAATCAGCTCGATCAGCTCCGGTGCACCATGCGCGATCTGGTCGCGATCGCCGGCCACGACCAGGATCGGCGTGGTGATCCGGCTGAGATGCGCGGGGTTCGCATTGGGTCGGAAGCCCACGATGCAAGCGGCGAGCGCTTGCAGGTCATTGATGGGACGTGATGAAGCAAACTGAAAAAACGTCTGAG
>DATLKH010000365.1:0-3195 GCA_035538475.1 Candidatus Dormiibacterota bacterium
AAGCCAGGTCAAGATGCCGCAGCTCGGTGAATCCGTCACCGAGGGCACGGTGGACAAGTGGCTCAAGCACGAAGGCGACTTCGTCAAGCGTGACGAGCCGCTGGTCGAGGTCGTCACCGACAAAGTCAACGCCGAGATCCCCTCACCTTTCGAAGGCAAGCTCGTCAAGATCGCGGTCACCGAGGGCGAGACGGTGCGCGTCGGCTCGGTCATAGCCCAGATCGAGACAGCTGCAGCAGCCGCGGCCGCTGCCGCGCCCGCACCTTCGACCGCCAAGCCCGCGACTGGCTCAGCCCACACCGAGGCGCCTGGGGCTCCAGCCGGAGGTCAGGCACCGGCGCCCACGCCCGCGTCCGCGCCCGCCGCCAGACCGACCGATGGAGGCGGCGAGCACGTGCGCCTCTCGCCGGCGGTGCGCAAACTGGCCGCGGAGCACGGCATCGACCCGACCACTCTTCAAGGTTCGGGCTTGGGCGGACGCGTGACGCGCGACGACATTCTTGCCGCCGTCGGTTCAGGGACGGCTGCTGTGGCAGCCCCGCCGGCTCCTCCCAAACCTGCCGCAACCGCTCCAGTGCCGGCGCGGATCGATGGCGCGCGCGAAGAGCTGGTGAAGCTGAGCGTCATGCGCAAATCGATCGCGGAGCACATGGTCCGCAGCCTCGCCACGTCGCCCCACGCATGGACACTGCAAGAAATCGATGTATCGGGGCTCGTCCGCTACCGCGAAGCGGAGAAGGACAGCTTCATGGCTCGTCATGGAACGCAGCTCACGTACCTGCCGTTCGTGGCGCAGCTCCTGTGTGCCGTGCTCAAGGAGTTCCCGTGGCTCAACTCGACATGGACCGATGAAGGCGTCGTGCTGAAGCGCTACGTCAACCTCGGCGTCGCCGTCTCGATTCCGGAAGGGCTGATCGTTCCTGTCGTCAAGGACGCTGACAAGCTCGGCTTCACCGACCTGGTCAAGGTGATCAACGACCTGGTGCAGCGAGCCCGCAACAAACAGCTGAAACCCGAGGAAGTGCAGGCCGGCACGTTCACGCTCAACAACACAGGAGCGACCGGGTCGATCGCGAGCCAGCCGATCATCAATCAACCGCAGGCCGCGATCCTCACCACCGAGTCCATCGTCAAGCGCCCGGTCGTGATCAATGACGCGATCGCGATCCGGCACATGATGAACATGTGCCTCAGCTTCGACCATCGCATCATCGACGGGATGATGGCCGGACAGTTCCTCTCTACGATGAAAAAGCGACTCGAAGAATGGACGCCAGGCAGCATTCGCCTCTAACACCGACGCCGATCCCGGAATGGATCCGCGTCCGCGTGACCGAAGGCGAAAACTTCAAAGAGCTCAAACAACTCGTTCAGGGACGAAACCTGCACACCGTCTGCGAAGAGGCGCGGTGTCCAAACATCTTCGACTGCTGGAACCGGCGTACCGCGACGTTCATGATCCTCGGCGACGTCTGCACACGCGCTTGCCGGTTTTGCGCGGTGACATCGGGAAGGCCGGCAGAGCTCGATCTCGGCGAGCCGCTGCGTGTTGCCGACTCGGTTGCGCAGCTGGGACTGAAGCACGCGGTGATCACGTCGGTCGATCGCGACGATTTGAAGGACGGAGGTGCGGGCATCTTCGCTCGCACGATTCGTGCCATCCGGCGGCGCAGCCCCACCACGACCATCGAGGTGCTGACACCTGATTTTCAAGGCGACTTCGATGCAGTTCGCACCGTGGTCGAGGCCGGCCCTGACATCTTCAACCACAACACCGAAACCGTGCCCCGGTTGTACGCGCGCATCCGGCCGAAGGCCGTCTATGCGAACAGCCTCGCCCTGTTGCGACACGTCAAGGCGCTCGCGCCAGACATGGTCACCAAGTCCGGGCTGATGGTCGGTCTCGGCGAAACGGAAGACGAGCTGCTCGAAGTTTTTCGCAACATGCGCGCGCACAACATCGACGTGTTGACGGTCGGCCAGTATCTGCGGCCCTCGCGAAAGCACGCCGAGGTGGTTCGCTATTACAAGCCCGACGAGTTCGTCCGCCTCAAAGAGCAAGCGCTCGCGATGGGCTTCGGTCACGTCGAATCGGGTCCGCTGGTTCGCTCCTCATATCACGCCGATGAACAGATCCCAACCGCACGTAAGAGCCTCCTGGCTGGGTAGCGTTCCCTACCGCGAGGCCTGGGATCTTCAGGCCGCGCTGGTCAGGGAGCTGCAAGAGGGCCGCGACCAGGACACGCTGCTTCTGCTCGAGCACCCGCACGTGTTCACGCTGGGCAAAGCGGCGGCGGCCGAGCACGTCTTATGGGACGAGGACGAGCGGGCACGCCGCAAGGTCGAGCTCGTCTGGTCGGACCGTGGAGGCGAAGCCACGTACCACGGTCCCGGCCAGCTCGTCGGCTATCCGGTGCTCGACCTGGTGCACATGGAGATCTCGATCCCGCGCTACCTGGAGCTGTTGGAGGGCTCCCTGATCGACTACCTGGCGGAGCTTGGCATCGACTCAGAGCCTGGCGAGCGTGGTTTCACCGGCGTCTGGCGGAACGGCGAAAAGCTGGCCGCAATCGGAATCAAGCTCAACCGGCCGGTGGTGAGCCACGGTTTCGCCCTTAACCTGACCACCGATCTCGCCTACTTCGACGGAATCGTCCCGTGTGGCCACGTCGAGCGCCGGCCGACTTCGGTGGAGGCCGTCACCGGGGTGCGTGTGCCCGCTGAGCGGGCCGCCGCGGACTACGCCCGGCACTTTGCGCGCCGGTTCAACAGCGCGGTCGACTGGATACCGTCTCAAGAGATTCTCAGGATCCCTTCAGGCGCCGCCCAGCCGGAATAGCCAGTGTTACCTGCGCGGTATTGATTCGTGTAGAGCATGATGGTTGAACTCAGAGGCGGTACTCGGTTTGGTACTGGCCGTTATCGGGTAAGTGGGATATGAAAATGGCAGGCACTCGTAAAAGCGCTGAGCGGGCACGGGTCGAGATGGTCCGGCTGGACAGCGTTTCCATGGACGAAGACGACGAGATCCTCCCCGACTTCGAAGCCGAGGGTGAGGACGGACGCCGGGTCTGGGTGACGGCCGTGCTCGAGCGGACGGCGGTCATCGAACCTGCCCCGGGCGAGCCCAAGGTGCTGGTCAACCGCCACCGGCTGTTCGTGAACCCGCGGCACATACGGGTTCGGCACCTCGCC
>DATLKH010000366.1:0-3067 GCA_035538475.1 Candidatus Dormiibacterota bacterium
ACGATCTGCTTCAGCTCTTTGAAGTTGCCGCCTTCCGTGACCCGGACGCGAATCCATTCCGGGATCGGTCCTGGCTTGATCGGGTCGGCGACGCTCACAGCCGAATGCTACCGGGCGTCCATTCCTCGAGCCGTTTCTTGATGGAGTTGAGAAACTCGCCGGTCATCATGCCGTCGATGATGCGGTGGTCGAAGCTCAGGCACATGTTCATCATGTGTCGGATCGCGATCGCATCGTCGACGATGACGGGCCGCTTGAGGATCGACTCGGTCGTGATGATCGCCGCCTGAGGCTGGTTGATGATCGGCTGGCTGGCGACCGAGCCGGTTGCGCCGGTGTTGTTGAGCGTGAAGGTGCCGGCCTGGACGTCGTCGGGCTTGAGCTGCTTGTTGCGCGCCCGTTCCACCAGGTCGTTCATCGCCTTGACCAGGTCGGTGAACCCGAGGCGGTCGGCGTCCTTCACCACGGGAACGATCAATCCGTCGGGGATCGCAACCGCGATGCCGAGGTTGATGTAGCGCTTGAGGATCACGCCGTCATCGCTCCACGAGGAGTTGAGCCACGGGAACTGCTTGAGGGCCTCGCACAGGACCTGCGCGACGAATGGGAGATAGGTGAGGGCGGTGCCGTGACGGCTCTTGAAACTGTCCTTCTCGGCCTCGCGGTAGCGGACCAGGTTGGTCACGTCGACCTCTTGCAGGGTCCATGCGTGCGGCGAAGTGGCAAGGCTGCGGACCATGTGGTCGGCGATCGACTTGCGCATGACGCTGAGCTTCACGAGCTCCTCGCGTTTCCCATCGACCTGGGCCGGCGTGGCGGGCTTCGGTGGCGCGGCGGCCGGTCGAGCGGGCGGCGTCGAGACCGCGGCCAGCACGTCGTCCCGAGTCACGCGCCCGCCGAGCCCTGAACCCTGGAGAGTGGTGGGGTCGATGTTGTGCTCAGCCGCGAGCTTGCGCACCGCGGGGGAAAGGCGAGCGTGCTCGCCCGTCTCAGTCGCGGCCTTGGGGGCTGCCGGGGGTGGCGGCGCGGGTTCAGGCGCCGCGGGTTGAGGGGCCGCGGGCGGAGCGACCGGAGCCGCGGGTTCCTTGGCCTGCGCGGGCGCCGTCGTGGTCGCTCCGGCACCGGTCTCGATCTGCGCGATGACCGCGCCGACCTTGACGGTCTCGCCCTCCGTGGCCGCGATCTTGACGAGCTTGCCCTCGAATGGCGAGGGGATCTCGGCGTTGACCTTGTCCGTCACCACCTCGACGATCGGCTCGTCGCGCTTGACGAAGTCGCCCTCGCGCTTCAACCACTTGTCGACCGTGCCCTCGGTGACGGACTCGCCCAGCTGGGGCATCTTGATCGTGGATACGGCCATTCGAGTTCGAGTGTAAGCGAGTTGAGGCCTGCACCTGCCAGATGTCGCGGCGTGTCCGTGGGGCTGCGTTTTGGCGGGCGTTTAGGCGCGGCGAGTCCTACCGTGCTTTTAGTAAGCGGATCCCGGGTCGAGAGTGCAAGGAGAGACATCAGCGGGGAATACGTAGCTCTGGTCGAAGACGATCCCGCCATTGCCGAAATGTATGGGTTCGGTCTCAGGAGGGCGGGTTACAGCGTTGCAGCCTTCCCTGATGGCATTGCCTTGCTCGCCAGCCTGGACATGTACCTGCCCGACATGCTCGTGCTCGACTGGATGCTTCCTGGAATGACCGCAGACGAGCTGCTGTCGCGTCTACGTGAAGACGTCAGAACGAAGGATCTTCGCGTCTTCGTATTGAGCAACCTCTCGACCGCTAACGGCGGCGAGATCGACGTGGCGTTTTCGTCTGGCGTTCTGGCGTGGCTCGAAAAGTCGAAGACGACGCCCGACACTCTCGCCGGGCGGGTGCGAGAGGTGTTGACCTTGACGGAGTCCGGCGCGGCGCGGTCGTAACGAGTCCGGATCTCGAGTTGGAGGCGACGCCCAGAATCGAACTGGGGATGGAGGTTTTGCAGACCTCTGCCTTACCACTTGGCTACGTCGCCACCAGGCTTTCGGAAGCCCAAGTTTACCTTCGGCCTGAGAGCTACCCTTGCCGCGCAGGTGGCCAACCAAGGATTCCTCGACGTGATGGCGCGCCTTCCCGCGGGCGTGGTCCTGGTCAGCACGCGCGCGGGGGACGGCTACAAGGCCCTCACCGCGAGCAGCCTGGTGTCGATCTCACTCGAGCCGCCGCTTGTTCTTGTCGGGTTGGAACGAGACTCGGCCACGCGCACCGCCATCATCGAGACGAAGGCTTTCAACATCAGCCTGCTGACCCGCGCGCAGGAGTTCGTGGCCGACCGCTTTGCCGGCCGGGCGCCGGCGGTCGATGCGAAGTGGAACACGCTGCCGCACCGGCTCGGGACAAACGGCCTGCCGCTGCTCAGCGGCGCTGCGGCATGGCTCGAGTGCCGGCTCGCCCAGGTACACCGCGCAGGCGATCACGACATCTGCATCGGCGAAGTCGAAGCAGCCGAGCTCGGAACCGGCGACCCGCTGATCCTGTGGGACCGGCAGTTCTGGTCGCTGCATTAATAAGGAAGGTCTTCCTCTTCCATCCCGAAGTGATGACCGACCTCGTGCAGGATCGTGCGGCGGATCTCCTCGATCAGCTGGTTCATCGTCGTGGCGGCGCGCTCGTGCGAGCGCTTGTAGATCGTGATCCGCTCCGGGAATCCTTCACCGGCGTGTAGCGCGCCCGCACCGTGGTACAGGCCCATCAAGCCTTGCGGTGACGACTCCTCGACGATGAACTCGGTGTTGTCTAGGTAAGGCTGGAACTCGTCGGGGATCCCATCGATCGCCGTCTGCACCAGCTGTTCGAATTCGTTCATGCTGACTCGCATGCACGAATTGAAGCGCGTCCTCGTGATCGGCGCCGGCACGATGGGCTCTCAGATCGCGCTGCAGACCGCGCTCAGTGGCCGCTACGAGGTCACGCTCGTCGACACCGTCGCCGGCCAGCTCGAGCGCGCCCGGGGGCAGAACCGCAAGCTGCTCGACCGCTCCGTGGAGAAGGAGCGGGTCACCAAGCAGCAGGCCGACGATGCGATGGAGCGGATCCAG
>DATLKH010000367.1:0-1757 GCA_035538475.1 Candidatus Dormiibacterota bacterium
TGATGCATAGGCGAGCCCAAGCAGATGCGGCATCCAGTCCGCGACATTGGATACATCGGCGATCGTGTTGTGCATCTCGACCGAACGGAGGAAGCGGCCGTTCTCATCGAGAAGGCGGGTGGCGAAGTGGTTTCCCATCTGCCGTCCGGCGGATGCAGGGTCGGCTTCGGGATTCGAATTGCCGTACAGCTGGGCGAAGAATTCGCGCACGTTCGACATGCCGGTGGCCCACATGAAGGTCTGGTCCCGGTAGTAGCCGGACCTCCAGTCGCCAGGACGGAACACCTTGGCCATGGCGATCTGCGCGACCTCCTTGCCATCGCCGAAGATGCCGAAGGTCGCGTTTCCGCGGAGGACCTCAGCTCGTCCGATCACGCTGGCCCGCCGGCTGCTGTAGGCCAGTCGGTAGTCGGCGATGATGGTTTCAGCGGTCAGGGAGAACTTCGCGTTCCGCAGCGCTTTGGCCAGCCGAAAAACCTCCCCTACGCGTCCGGAGTTAGCCGCCCGAGAGCGGCCGATCCAACGTTAACACGCCCCAGCGCGACCTCCTACCCGGTACCGCGGCGCCCGGCTCCAGTTCCTGCGGTGAAGTGTTAGGCCGTCGGGTAAGTGCCGAACAACTTGATGTCGGCGCTCGCTTCTTCGAGATCGCTCAAAGCCGCTTCGGCCGCCGCCGGTTCGCCGTTGATCGAAAAGTCGAGATAGAAGCGGTACTCGAAGGGGTGCCCGATGATCGGTCGAGAGTCGAGCCGAGTCAAATTCACCCCCCTCCGCGCAAAGCAGTCCAGGGCATGGGCCAAGCTGCCCGGACGGTGCGCGGTGACGAATGCGATCGAGCCTTTCCAACCTGCGCTCGCCTCTTGCGGACGCGTCGGACGGCCTTTTTCGATGACGACGAAACGGGTCCGATTTTCGGAGTCGTCCTGGATCGATTCGGCGAGCACGTACAGGCCGTACCTCGCGGCCGCCATCTTGCTCGCGATCGCGGCCGTCCCCGGCATGCGCTGCTCGGCCACCGCGCGCGCAGCGCCGGCGGTGTCATGGAACGCCACCGACCGAATCTGGCGCGAGTGGAGGTAGCGATCGCACTGTGCCAGCGCCTGGGGATGTGACAGCGCCCGCTCGACAGGACCCGGCCATCCGAGAAGACAGTGACGCACCGGCTGCACGTGCTCGCGCACGATTCTCAGCCCGGGCGTTTCCCACAGAAGATCCGAGACTTCCTGGACCACGCCCGCAGTGGTGTTCTCGACTGGCAGCACGGCGGCGTCGACGGCGCCCATGGTCAGCGCTTCGAACGTCAGCCGGAAGGTCGCGTGTCCGACCGATTCGGCGCCGGGAAAGATGGAGCCGACCGCCTCTTCCGAGTAGGCGCCCGGCTCCCCTTGATAGGCGATCTTCACCCGTGGAGGAGATGGTGCATCGTGTCGGCGACGTGATTGCGATCGTGCCCATCGCTCGAGCGCGAATGACCGTTCGTGTGATGTCCGTTCGTTTCAGCCGCGGCGGAGACGATCTTGCGTAGATCCTCGTCGGTGACTTCCTTCTTCCTGTCCGCCACCTCGAGGAAGCGCTGCCACGCGGCCTCGCCCTTGCCGTCGGCGACTTTCAGTCCGAGCTTGTCGAGGCGATGGCGGAACGCATGCCTGCCTGAGCGCGCCGTGAGGACGATGCGCCATTCGGCAAGGCCGACGTCCTCTTGTTTCATGATCTCGTAGTTCAAGCGGTCCTTCATCACACCGTCCTGGTGGATGCCA
>DATLKH010000368.1:0-3661 GCA_035538475.1 Candidatus Dormiibacterota bacterium
CTCCGATGACGAGTCGCTTCACGAAGTGCTGACGTCGAGGGAGCGAATCTTGTCGCCGACCTGGATCTTGTCGATCACATCCATGCCTGACGTGACCTCGCCGAAATGGTTGTACACGCCATTCGTGGCGAGAAAAGGTGCATCGCCCAACGTGATGAAGAACTGCGAACCGCTCACTCCGGCTGCGCTCGACGCCATCCCAACCGTGCCTCGCGGCCACTGGGACGGATTCGATTCGTCGGGAAGCTTGTAGGGAGGGCCACCGGTGCCGTCGCCGCGTGGGTCGCCGCCCTGGACCACGAATCCAGGCACGACGCGATGAAATGTCAGTCCTTCATAGAAGTTGTTTTTGGCGAGATAGACGAAGTTGTTCACCGTTTGCGGGGCAACTTTGGGTTCGACCAGCGAGATCACAAAGTCTCCGCGCGTGGTGTGCAGCGTCACGCTGTAGCGCTTGCTCGGATCGATCACGTTCGGCGGCGGCTTTCGTAACTCCATGAGACGTTCCATTGTCGCAGCGACCGGCATGCGCCCGCAGGACATGTGCGGATCGCGCGCGCGAGACGACTACGCTGGTAATCGTGGCCCAGGACGATTTTCATCTCGGCGCACAGGTCTATTCGTCGGACGGAACCGAGATCGGCGACCTCGTCCACGTTCTGACCAAGGCCGACGGCTACGAGATCGACGCTGTAGTGGTCAAGGAGACACGCCGTTTCGCCGGGCACGAGCTTGCGTCTGAGCTGACGACGATTCTCGATGAGTTCATCGTTCCGCGACAGGCCATCAAGGCAGCAAGTCATGACCGAGTCGAGCTGAGCCTCAACGACAGCCAGATCCGCCGCCTGCCCGGTTATCTGCGCTGGCGCGAGAAGGGCGAGTCCGCGTTGGAGGAAGCGGAGGATGAGGCGTCGATCCTCGGCTCCTCACCTGAGCTGCCTCGCTGGCTCGAGGAGGTCGCGAACAAGCCCGCGGACGAGCTCGAGATCGACGGCGGTGAAAACGTGATGCTCGGCCACACCGGCAAAAAGCTGGGCCACGTCAAGGACGTCCTCGTCGACGGCACTCAGCTGGTTGGGATCGTGATGCAGCCGCAGGGTTTCTTCAGGACGGAGGTGATCGTGCCGCGACGGTTCCTCGTCCGGAGTGACGATGCGGCGCTCTTTGTGAACCTGACGAAAGACGACCTCGAGCGCCTGCAGCAGTTCAAGGCTGAGTAGCCGAGACTCAGGACCGCTGGAAACCTTCGGGGGTGCGCAGGCCAAAGCCAAGGCTGCGATCGAAGCCGATGTGAGCGATCCACGCCAGCCCGGCAGCCACCCACGCGGGCTGCTGCAGCAGGGCCGACACGATCGCGAGCGCCGCCGGGACCCAGAAACGATGCACGGCGTTGTAGATCGGGACGGCTCGCGGGTGCAGCTGACCGCGCTGCAGGCCGGAGGACGCGCCGATCAAAAGCGAGATGTCAGGCGCGATCGCAAAAACGGCGAGCGGCCACCAGCTCGCGCGCTGCCAGACCACAAGTCCAATCGCCGCGGCGGCTGCAGCAAAGCCCAGAGCGGCGTAAACAACGCGCGGAATCTTCATCGAGCCGGTTCGCGAGCGCCCCTCGCGATCAATGCGGCCAGGGCGAGCGCGAGGGCCGCGATCACATAAAGCGCAGAGGGGACACCCGCTGCTGCGGCCACGCCGCCGCCGATCAAGGGCCCGACGAAGAACCCGGCGGCGACCGAGCTCGCGTTCAAGCCGAAAACGGTGCTCTGGGCCTCATGCGGTGTTTCGAGCCCGATCATGCTCGCGGTCGCGGGAATCACGACGCCGCTGAACAATCCGTTGAGTCCGATCGCGATGACCACGACCGCCACCCAGGGCGAGATGCCGATCAACGAGACCGCAACCGCGACCAGCGCCGCGGAGCTTGCGGCAGTCCGGACATATCCGATGTCGCGCGAGACCCGCGTGTAGAAAATGGCCGCGGCGCTGCTGGCAATCCCAGAGAGGCCGAATCCGATTCCGCTGACAGCAGAAACACCACTGGTCAGCATGTCCAGCAGCCGCAGCACGACCAGCTGCTGCGTCGCCGAGTTGCACACGTTGATCAAGCCTTGCGCGCCGATCAGGACGACCAGTGCGTGGACCAGGCCCGGCTTCTCGCGAATCAACGACAGAGTGCTCAGCTGCGGGCCGGTGGGTCTGATCAGGGGGCTTTCACGCACCACAACGACCACCGGAATCAGCGAAAGCAACAGAAGCACGCCGCCAAACAGGAACACGTACCGCAAGCCGAACGCCGCACCCGCGAATCCGCCGACGACTGGACCGATCGCTCCGCCCAATGCGACGGCTGACGTCACGACACCGAGCGCCCATCCCACTTTCGAGCGCGGCGTTTCCGCCGCCACGAGCGCCGTCGCCGCGGCCACGGTTCCGCTGGTCGCACCCTGCAGGAATCGGAGTACGACGAGCTGGGCCGGGTTCTGCGCGAAATAGATAAGACCGACGGTCAGGGCTCCGCCGATCATCGAGCGCATCAGCATCGGCTTGCGTCCGAACCGATCCCCGAGGATGCCCCAGATCGGGCTCGCCAGCGCCATCGCGAGCCCGGACATGCTTGCAGCCGCCGCCGTCCACAGGTCCAGGTCTCGCCCTGGATGCACGCCGAGATCTTTCGAGATGAAGATCGAGAGAAACGGAAAGGCGAAGCTGAAGCCGAAGATGGCCATGAATTCGGCGAACCAAAGAGCGGCCAGATTGCGCCGCCAGTTGACGCCTCCAGTGTTGATCGGAGGTGTCGTGGCGCGAGCGTCAGCGGTGAGCTGTGTCAGTGCAGGATTTCGACGATTCGGTCGGGCGTGATGGGGAGATGATCGACGATCGCGTCTGGCTTTCGCTTGCGCAGCGCATCTTCGACTGCGTTCGAGATCGCGGCAGGAACTGGAATGGTGCCGCTCTCACCCGCACCTTTGAAGCCTTCGGGATTGGTATCGGGCATCGTCGTGATGTGCAGCAGCTCCGGTTCGACGCCGACCTCGCCGGTGCTGACGATCGTGTAATCGAGAAAGCTCGCGGTGCGATAAGCGCCGTCCGGGTCGTAGCTGGCGGATTCGTAGAGGGCATAGCCAAGGCCGTGCGCATATCCGCCGTGCATCTGACCTTCGACGAGGAGCTCGTTGATCGGCTTTCCTGTGTCGTGGGCGATGATGTACCGCAAGACTTCGACCTGGCCGGTTTCTGGATCGACCGCAACCACCGCCGCATGACAACCACTTGAAAACGTCAGCCCGCGGCTGGGATCGAACGTCTCGAGGACCTCGATTCCCTCATCAGGGAGCGCATCCGTCGCCGCGATTCGCTTCGCCGGCGCGCCTCGAACGCTGATCACGCCGTCATCCATCTCGAGGTCGACCGGGTTCGCCTCGAGCACCTCGCCGGCCCGCTCGAGCACCAGCCTGCGCACTGCGGTTGCCGCTTTCGCCGCGGCGTTGCCGACATGGACCGCCGTTCGGCTCCCCGCAGTGAGCTCAGCCGGAGGCACATGACTCGTGTCGGCGGCGGTGACGGCGATCTTCTCCAAGGGCCACCCTAGGCGTTCCGCAGCCACCATGGCCGCGATCGTCTGATGACCTTGCCCTTGCGGTGTTGAGCCCACGAAGAGCTGCGC
>DATLKH010000369.1:0-2504 GCA_035538475.1 Candidatus Dormiibacterota bacterium
CTTCCTCCGTGTGGCATCGCGCATCACCCCAAGGAAGTCTTTTTCGCGCAATACGACCCGAGCACGATTCGCAAGGGCGTGATCACAGTTTATGGATTCTCGGCAGCGCTGCTCGCGATCCTCATCGCCCTTGCGATCTACATCTCATGGCCAATCTTCGGCGGCATCGCGGCACTTGGTCTGGCTTATCTCGTCAGCGACCAGATCGGTATGTGGCGCACCCGCAAGATCAGCGGCTTGTATGCGGACGACCTCCACGTCGCGCTGATCACCAACACAAGCTTCTGGACCGACCGCAAAGTCTTCGACCGGACCGCTGTTCTCGAGTCCGTGATCAGCACCCGATTCTCGGTGGTCGGGACAGACGGGTCGACGCTTTTCGCGACGTCGCTGATCTCCAATGCGGATATCGATCGGTTCGTTGCTTTTCTCGGCTGCCGTGTGGTCCGCGACACGCCGGTCACCTCAGGTGACCCCATCGCGGTGCCGCCTGCTCCGACACCGATCGGAGTGCTTCCGCTGCGGATTCGCCGCGCAGCCGGTCTGATGCAGTCGGTGGCGGGACTGCTGGTCGGACTGTCCATCATCAACATCCCGCTGCTCCTAAGGCGCGTGCCTGAGGAGCGAAGGCTGTTCGCGATCGAGTTGCTGGCCGCGCTCGGAATCTACGGCGCCGCTCTTTTTTGGCTGGGTTTCAGATTGGCGAAGGGCCGCCCCCGGAGTCGTGAGACGGCCCTGATCGGCGGTGCCGGTTTGACCGGATTTTTCGTGGTCGCGATGGCCGTGATCAATGACCAGTGGCAGGTGGCGGCGATCTTTTGCGCCGTCGCCATCGGCCTCTACGCCTTGATCTACTACTGGCTTCGCGAGCCAGTCGTCACGCCGACTTCTGCGCCGCCTCCGCCAGTTCGATGACCTCGCCTTCGATGTTTATCTGGATCTCGTTGCTGACTACGAACTTGCCGTCGAGAACGGCGTCGAAGTTCATGCCGAAGTCCTTGCGGTTGATGCGAGTCTCGGCTGCGTAGCCGATTCGGTGACCCATCCGGGGGTCATTGAATTCGCCGTAGCGGACTGCGCTCAGCGTGACGGGTCTGGTCGTGGCTTTGATGGTCAGATCGCCGGTGACGCGGTAGCGATCTCCGCCGCCGTGCTCGATCTTCGTGCTCTTGAACGTGATCGTCGGATACTTGTCCACTTCGAGAAAGTTCGAGGAAAGGAGGTCGCGATCCCGGTTTTCGTTGTGAGTACGGATGCTGCGGACCTGAATCTTGACCTCGAAGCTGGACTGCTCGGGGTGGTCGGGGTCGAGGTCACCGCTGGTGGTGACGTCGTTGAAGTGGCCGCGCACGGTCATCATGCCGAGGTGCTTGGCCGAAAACTCCACCTGGGTGTGCATCGGATCGAACTTCCACATGGGCTTGAGACTCCTTCATTCGAATGGCTGTTCAACATCCGCAACCGGGGACTCAGCGCTGTTTATTCCTTGCCGGCGCGTAGAATATTGTCCTCATGACAATTACTTCGGCGCCCGCCGCCGCCAGTGCCGGAAGCAGGGAGGCGCTGCTCGCATACCTGGACGCGTTGACTCTGGCTGAGCCGATGCAGGAACGGCTCTGGCAGGAGGCTCGAATCACTCTGACGCAGCTCTCAGTCCTTCGCGAGCTGAGAAGCGGCCCGCAGAGCGCCGGTAAGCTGGGCGTCGCAGTGGGCCTGTCGCCAACCTCGACGACGCGGCTCGTCGATCGCCTCGAACGCCGCGGTCTCGTCAGCCGTCGCAGGGGGGAGGATGGTGATCGGCGCTGCGTTGAAGTCCGCTTGACTTCAGCGGGAGAGCGATTGCTGACCCAGGTGAAGGTCGTTCGAGGATCGGATCTTCATCTCGCAATCGAGTCGATGTCACGCGATGAGCGCCGCCGGCTGGCGGTCGCGCTGCGCCGGCTCGTCGAGCTGACCCGGGCTTTCGCGGCCAGGAAGCAGGCGCTCAAGTGAAAGCCCTCGAGACGCCGGCGGCGCAACGCGCCGCGACTGAACCACGCGTTGCATACAAGTGGATCGCGCTGTCCAATACGACCATCGGCGTGCTGATCGCGACAGTCAACGCGACCAGCATCCTGATCGCCATGCCCGTGATTTTTCGAGGCATCAACATCAACCCACTCGATCCGGGCAACTTCAGCTATCTGCTGTGGCTGCTGATGGGCTACATGGTCGTATCGGCAGTGCTCGTGGTGACCGCCGGCCGTCTGGGCGACATGTTCGGCCGCACGAGGGTCTACAACATTGGATTCGCCATCTTCACCGTGGCGGCGATCGGGCTCTCCGGAGTGTGGAGCCAGGGTTCTGCAGGGGCGATCGAGCTGATCATCCTGCGCATGATCCAGGCTGTCGGCGGCGCGATGATGATGGCGAGCTCGGCGGCCATCCTCACCGATGCCTTCCCGCCGACACAGCGGGGCTTTGCCCTCGGCATCAACATGATCGCGGGCATGGCCGGCTCGTTC
>DATLKH010000370.1:0-2940 GCA_035538475.1 Candidatus Dormiibacterota bacterium
CTACCGCTTCTTCGATAACCCGCTTGTAATGCATCATCGCTTCGCGCATACCTTCCGTACCCTGGCGCCCCTTGTCGCTGGCGGCCGCTTGGCGCGCCTCGCGCAGCTCACCAGGCACTTTGCGGTCGTCGTGGAGCGGAGCGCCCCGTTCGCTCAAGAGGCCGACCACACAGCGGTCCGCTTCGCGGACAGCTTCGGCAGGACTCTCGATGAACTTGGATTCGATCGCAAGCCACATCCGCGCATAACGATCCCGAGATTCGGGCGGAAGGGAATGCAATCTACCGCGGCCGCTTCGCGCGGCCAACACGATTCCGACGATCGCCAGCACGACGACGATCGCGATGACGAGGACGATGAGCGCAGTTTGACTCATGCTGTTGACACCACCTCCATTAATGGCAACGGAGCGGGGCGCGCGCTTACCTGCGAAGTCGGCTTAGGGTAAATAGATGTCGAGAGAGAAACAACGTCCGCAAATTCCGGACGACATGAAGGCGTTCAATGAGCGCGTGATCGCCGAGTTCAGAACGAATCAAGGGCAGTTCAGCGGCAACCTGGAAGGACGTCAGTTGATGGTACTGACCACGACTGGTAGAAAGACCGGTCTGCCCAAAGCCGTCGTGATCGGATACCGCCGCGACGGTGACCGCTACCTCGCGATCGCGTCCAACAACGGAAACGACAGCGCACCGCATTGGTATTTCAACCTGCGCGCGAATCCAATCGCTGTCGCCGAAGTCGGACCCGACAAATTTGAAGTTCGGGCTTCAGTTGCGGATCGCGAAGAACGAAAGCGACTCTTGAATCTGATCGATTACCTGCCCAATCAACAAGCTTTGACCAAGCGCGAGATTCCGATCGTCATCTTCGAGCGCATTCAGCAGTAAGTGAGGCGCGCCGCCGCATAATTGGGGCCATCCAAACGGGGAAAGGGGCGAAATGAGCGACACAGGCCGAGACGGAAACCTGCAAGACCATAAGAAACATCAAGAGAAACGGCGCGTGATGGTGACGCAGCTGCTGCGTTCGCCGGTGCTGAGCCCGGCCGGCACCGAGGTCGGACGCGTCGAGGATGTGATCGTCAAGCTCTCGGAAGGCGCTTATCCGCCGATCACGGGGCTGAAGGTTCGCGTCGGCGCGGAAGACGTGTTCGTCGGCAAGGATGTGATCGAGCGGCTGGAACCATATGGGGTTCGCCTGACGACTCACACCATCCGCACCGAGGCGTTTCAGCGCCGTCCGGGCGAGGTCCTGCTCGCCACGGACGTGCTCGGCCGCCACGTC
Source organism: Candidatus Dormiibacterota bacterium (assembly GCA_035538475.1). Lineage (GTDB taxonomy): Bacteria > Chloroflexota > Dormibacteria > Dormibacterales > Dormibacteraceae > 40CM-4-65-16. The sequence continues at coordinate 1,288 of DATLKH010000370.1, forward strand.
GTGGACATGGCCAAAGGACGAACTGTGCAGGCGCACGATCTGGTCCTCGCGCCGAGCGAAAGCGGCTGGCATCTCGCCGGCATCGACCGCAGCCCCCGCGCGGTCCTGCGTCGCATCGTGCCCCGCAGGAACCGTCCGGATCTTCGCCGGCACGCAATCCTCGATTGGAAAGATGTGCAGCCCTTCGTCGGTCATGTGCCGACGGCGAAGCTGTTGATGCCCCTTCAGCGGCTTCGCCGCCTTCATCCGGCGCAGATCGCAGACATCGTCGAAGGCGCATCGCACGAAGAGGGTCAGGAGATCATCGAGGCGGTCGAGAGTGACCTCGGGCTGACCGCTGACGTCTTCGAGGAGCTCGACCAGGAGCACCAGGTCGAGTTCCTGCGCACCATGTCAAACGACGAGGCGGCCCGCGTTCTCGAGCGCATGGCCCCAGACGACGCGGCTGACCTGCTCAGCGACCTCGATCAGGACCGCCGCAAGCCAGTATTCGATCTGATGTCACCACAGTCACAGCACAAGCTGCGCAAATTGCTGCAGTACCACCCAACGTCGGCCGGCGGCATGATGAGCCCGGACTACGTCTGGGTCACGCGCGGTGCCACGGCTGATATGGCGCTGGAAGCCGTGCGCATAGATGACAAGGCGCCGCACCAGCTGCTGAACACAGTGTTCGTCACCGAGTCCGACGGGCGGTTCGTCGGCAGCGTCACGGTCCCCGAGCTGCTTCGGGCCGACCGCACGAAGAAGGTCGAGGAGCTCCCGCTCACGACCTGCTTCGTACACGGCAACGCCGACTTGAGCGACGCCACCTTGACGATGGCGGACTACAACCTGACCGCGCTCGCGGTCACGGACGCCGCCGGCAACCTGATCGGCGCCATCTCCGCCGACGACTTGATCGAGGCATTGGTACCCGAAGACTGGCGCGCGCGCGTCGAAGCTAGCACCGGCGCCTAAACAACTGTGTCTGAGCGCGAGCCGCAACAACACGACTCGCGCTTGAAGCCAGCGTCGGCCGTGCTCGACGAGATGCACGTGGGCGACATTCATGGCGCGTTCGGCACGATCCGAGTCCAGGACGTCATGCCGCGCCGCACGTGGCGGCGGCGCCTGCTCACGCTGCTGGCGATTCTCGGCCCCGGAATCATCGTCATGGTCGGCGACAACGACGCGGGTGGCGTCACGACGTACTCACAGGCCGGCCAGGACTACGGCTACTCGCTGCTGTGGACGCTGCTGCTGCTGATCCCCGTTCTGATCGTCAACCAGGAGATGGTGGTGCGGCTGGGAGCGGTGTCCGGCGTCGGGCACGCCCGGCTCATCAAAGAGCGCTTCGGGCGCTTCTGGGCCGTCTTTTCTGTCGGCGACCTGTTCATCCTCAACTTCCTCACGATCGCCACAGAGTTCGTCGGCATCAAGCAGTCGGCCGAGTATTTCGGCTTGACGCGGTGGATCGTGGTGCCGCTCGCAGCGCTCATCCTCATCGGTATCACGACCACCGGCAACTTCCGCCGCTGGGAGCGTGCGATGTTCGTTTTCCTGGCCGTCAGTCTGCTGGTAATCCCACTCGCCGTGATGGCGCACCCCGATCCTGTGGCGGCCGCGCGAGGCTTTCTAGTTCCGGGCATTCAGGGTGGGCTCACGTCCAAC
>DATLKH010000371.1:0-9436 GCA_035538475.1 Candidatus Dormiibacterota bacterium
CGGAAGAACAAAACCAGAAGCACGGTCATCGCGACCATCAAGAGCGCGGTCTTCACCTGGTTCACGAGTTCGATATTCCCAGGTTTGGTGAAACCAAATCAGTGAATTCGAATCCCGAGCTCGTCAACATGGGCGAGGAGATCGGCCGCGTCGTCGTAAACGCGAAACGCGCCGGCACTCTCCAGCTCTTCGCGACCGTAGCCACCCGAAAGGACACCGACACCAAGCGCGTGCGCGCGCTGCGCGGCCAGCATGTCCCACACGCTGTCCCCGACCACAAAGCATTCGGTCACCGGGCGATCCACCGCCGCGGCCGCAGCGATGAAGAGATCCGGATTCGGCTTCGCGAACGCAACCTGATCCCTCGTTATGACTGGAAACTCCGTGGGAAGATCGAGCAGACGCAAAGTCGGCCCCGCTGTCACCTGACTGCCGTTGGTCGCGATCGCACATGGAATGCCGGCTTCGGTCAGCATCGTCAACAGTTCCCGAGCGCCAGGCAGCGCCCGCACCTCGCCCACGCGTCGCACGTAGCCCTCTTCGTGGAGCTTGCGCAACCGATCCGCTTCCTCGCGTGTCAGCTCATGACCTGTTTCGCGGACCAATGCGCGCAGGAACAGGCCACCGCTCATGCCGACGCGACGGTGGATGCGCCAGATCGATAGGTCGATTCCTTCCGAGCTGAGCGCCTCGCCCCATGCCAGCACGTGTTGATAGACGCTGTCGACAAGCGTTCCGTCGAGGTCGAAAAGCATTCCGGGATGGTCCGTTTGCGTGCCCATATCTTCAGCGAAACCGAGAGTGCGTAGACTCCGCGTCAAATGGCCCCCAGCATCCGCCTCGGGCGCATTTTCGGCATCGAGATCGGCGTCAACTGGAGCGTCATCTTTGTGTTCGGGTTGGTGTCGTGGACGCTGGCCACCAGCATCCTGCCGGTCGACGCTCCCGGGCGCGGCGCCGTCACGTACTGGCTCGTCGCGATTGTGGGGGCCGTCCTCTTCCTCGCTTGTCTGCTTGCTCATGAGATGTCGCACGCATTGGTGGCGCGACGCAACGGAGTGAAAGTCGCGGGCATCACGCTCTGGTTGTTCGGAGGTGTCTCGCGGCTGGACGGCGAGCCTCAGAGCGCGGGCGCTGAAGCGTTGATCGCCGGCGTCGGACCGCTGACGAGCATCGTCATCGCGGCGATCGCATTCGGGATCGCGTGGTTCACCTCCGACGCTCTCCTCAGCAGCCTCGTCAACTACCTGTGGCTCGTCAACCTCGCGCTGGGTCTCTTCAACCTCGTACCCGCCTTTCCGCTCGACGGAGGCCGGCTGCTCAGTGCTTTGCTCTGGTGGCGACAAGGCAGCCGGCTGCGCGGCGTTCACAACGCGGTCCGTGTCGGTCGTGTTTTTGCGTTCCTGATGATCGCCGGCGGAGCGCTGGAGCTGATCTTCGGCGCGGTCGCCAACGGAATCTGGATCGCGTTCATCGGTTGGTTTTTGCTCTCGGCCGCCTCGTCAGAAGAGGCCGGCACCGCGATTCAATCTCTGCTGCGGTCAGTCCCAGTTTCGGCCGCGATGACGTCGCCCGTCGTCACGCTCCCCGACTGGATCACTGTCGAGCAGTTCCTCGAATCGGTCGCGCCGAATCACGCCTTCACCACCTACCCGGTGCACGACCCTTCCGGCGCTTTGACCGGAGTCGTGCGGCTTGCCGATCTCGTTCGGATTCCTCAAGCGCAGCGCGCCAACTGGCACTTGATCCAGTCGGCGAGGCCGATCCCCGAAGTGCCGACCACAACGCCCCGCGAGGACCTCGCGGAGATGATTCGCCGAGTCGGCGCCGCCCTGGATCAACGCGTGCTGGTGTTCGACGGCGGCCAGCTTGTGGGCATCGTGTCGCCGGCCGATATCGCCCGCGTGCTGACCGCGCGTCAGGCGCGCGCCGCCGGCTCCCGACCGGCCGCGTAACGAGAGCTCGCTTCTACTTCGCCGCCGGCGTCTTTCGCACCGCTTTCTCGATTTCGTCGCTGAGATCGCGGAACGTCTCGGCCACCGCCGATCCAAAAGAGCGTGCAGTCTCTTTGGTTTTCGACCGCACTTCGGGATTGCGCGTCGCTGTCTCGAGTGAGCGAAACACGGATTCCGCCGCCTGGCGCAGCTGCTCGAGCGAGCGGTTCAGCTCCGCCGACTCCCGTTCGTCGGACGCGCTGCGGAAGTGGCGCTTCAGCTCGCCGGCGAGGCCCTGGATATCCGACTCAAAGCGGTCCCACGCCTTCTGGGTTTCTTGATTTGGCACTGGTGAACCTCCTATCTCAACAGGTGATGTGAAGAATGGCGTTGGTCCCATCTTTCCCTTCCGCCAGCAGCTTTATGGCCTGCTGCGTCGGCGCCGCGACCAACTCGACGCCCCTTCGCCTGGCTTCGTTCAGGACCTGGGGCATGACCGGAAGCGAACCCTCGGCCCCGGTTCCGACCACCAGGCGTGAGCACTTCCACGGGATCTTCTCCTCGGCCGAAAGCGGCGTGTGGCCGAAATCCTCCCGGAAGCGTTTGGACGGTTTCTTCTTCCTGATTTTGACCTTGCCGCGGTCGATGACGACGTCCTGCTCATAGGTTTCGCCGTCGATCCGAATCGAGCCAAAGCGGAAGCGATCGATCTGCACTTCAGGCCTCCGGACCATTTTGCGGGATCGTAACCTGGAGGCACTTGATTATTAGAGGTTCTCCAAATTACAATTACCTCAAAGATTGGAGGTGATGTGAAATGAACTCGAACAATCGCAAGTGGTGGGCACTCGCCGCCATCACGCTGGGCGTGCTGGCGGTCGGCCTCGACGTGACTGTGCTCAGCGTGGCCCTGCCGACGCTGGCCGGTGCGCTCAAAGCCTCCGAATCCGATCTCCAGTGGTTCTCCTCGGGCTATGCGCTGGTGCTGGCCGCAGGCATGCTCCCGGCAGGAGTGCTGGGCGATCGATTTGGGCGCAAGCGCGTCTTTCTGGTCTCGCTTGTGATCTTCGCCGGCGGCTCCGCCGCCTGTGCTTACTCGGCCAATCCGGGCCAGTTCATCGCGGGCCGCCTCCTCCTGGGCGCCGCTGGGGCGGCGATCGTGGTCATGGCGCTGTCCGTGATGACCGTGCTCTTCACACAGGAAGAAAGGCCTCGGGCAGTCGGCATATGGGCAGCGGCCAACTTCATCTCACTGCCCATCGGCCCCATCTTCGGCGGCTGGCTGCTCACCAATTTCTGGTGGGGCTGGATCTTCCTGATGAATGTCCCGGTCGCGCTGATCGGCTTCATCGCCGTGGTCACGCTCGTGCCCGAGTCACGGTCACCGGAGCGCCCCGCGCTCGACCCGCTTGGAATGCTCCTCGCCTGTGGTGGTCTGGCAGCTGTCACTTACGGGTTGATCGAGCTTGGACGCAACGGATGGACCGATCCGCCGTCGCTCGCCATCCTGATCGCTGGTGTTGCCGGAATCGTCTCCTTCTTCCTCTGGGAGCGCTACCTGACAGCGCGGCCGCATGGACGGCCGCTCATCGACCTGTCGCTGTTTCGATCCCGAGGTTTCACATGGGGCGTGCTGCTGGCGGCCCTCGGAGGCATGGCGCTGATCGGCATGGTCTTCACGCTGCCCCAGTACTCGCAGGGCGTGCTCGGTCTCGACCCTGAAGGTTCCGGTGTGCGGCTCCTGCCGATCATCGCCGGCCTGATCGTCGGTGCGGTTCCGGCGGACCGGCTCGCGCAGCGGGTGGGCGCGCGCTTCACTGTCGCCGCCGGCTTTGCGATCACCGCCGCGGGTCTGGCGATTGGTTCCAGGACTGCGCTCGACTCAAGCACCACGTTTGTGTTCGTGTGGATGGTCATCGTCGGATTTGGGATGGGCATCGGCTTTGCGACTGCGGCCTCGGCCGCGCTCAAGACCGTGCCCGAGCACCAGAGCGGCGTCGCCTCGGCCATGCTTCAAGCAATGCAGAAGGTTGGGGCGCCCTTCGGCTCCGCGGTGCTGGGCAGCATCCTGGTGACCGTTTATCAGTCGAATCTCGACCTGCGGGGACTGCCATCGAATCTCGCGGCGACCGTCAAGCTCAGCGTGTTTGCGGGAGATGCGGTCGCGCAAAGGCTGCACTCGACAGCGCTGCTGCAATCAGTCCACTATGCATTCGTGCAGGGAATGGACGCGGCGCTGCTCATCTCGGCCGGCATTGCAGCAGCGGCAGCGCTGCTGGCCGTGATCTTCCTCCCCGGCCCGACCCCCCGCGTCGTTCGAGAAGAGCCTGTGCTGGAGAAAGTGGCATGAACGTTGGCTTACGCGAGCGCAAAAAGATGCGCACCCGCGCGGCAATCCAGAAGGAGGCCTTCCGCCTCTTTCTGGACCATGGCTACGACGAGACCACGATCGAAGACATCGCCGAGGCGGCGGACATCTCGCCGAGCACGTTCTTCAACTACTACCCGAGCAAAGAGGCAGTCGTCTTTGAAGACGAGTACGACCCGATGATCATCGCCGCATTTGACGCGCAGCCCGATGCCACGACCAAACCGATTCACGCGCTCCGCTTGGCCATACGCCACGTCTTCGAGAGAATCGGCCCGGAGCAGATGAAGTTGGTGCGTCAGAGAACGGAGCTGTTCGCGAAAACTCCAGAGTTGCGTTCAGCGATGCTGAGTCAGTTTGCCGAGCTGGCCGATCAGATTGCGGACCTGCTCGCCGAGCGCGCTGGGAAAAACAAGGATGACTTCGCGGTGCACAACCTGGCCGGGGCGCTGCTGGGGGTGATGATGTCGGTGATGATCATGATCAGCGAGAACCCGAAGGCAGACCTGCTTCGGACGATGGACAGCGCGCTCGAACACCTGGAGGAGGGGCTTCCACTCGACTGGCCATTTCGTGGCTAAGGAATCCGCGGGCTTTTTGCTCTACCGCGAAAGAGAAGGAAAGCTGGAGGTGCTGCTGGTGCATCCCGGCGGGCCGTTCTGGAAGCGCAAAGACGAAGGCGCATGGTCCATCCCCAAAGGAGAGATCGAACCGGGTGAGGACGCTGTGGACGTGGCGCGCCGAGAGTTCGAAGAGGAGCTGGGTCAAGCCCCGCAGGCGACGGAGCTCACGTCGCTGGGAACGATTCGCCAGGCTGGAGGCAAGCTCGTGCGCGCGTGGGCTGCACCAGGGGACATCGACGTCGGCGAGATTCGGAGCATGACGTTCGAGATGGAGTGGCCGCCTCGGTCAGGCAGGCGGCAACAGTTTCCTGAGATCGACCGCGCAGCGTGGTTCGATCTGGCCATGGCGCGCCAGATGATCCTGGCCGCACAGCAGGCCTTCATAGACCGCCTGGAGCAGATCGCCGCCCCGGCTTAACCCGTCGGCGTGGCCGCCTTGGCGTGGTCGACCCGACCCTGTTGATCCAGATACACGGCCATCACCACATGCGTCACCGGAGGGTTGTAGACGGCCGGTTCGACCTGTCTGTTGACGGTCATGTCGAACAGCGCGATGTTGCGGTCCAGGCCGAGATAGTGCGGGTGGGTCCACAGCGGAGTCTCGAGTGCGAAGACTCCATCGCCTTCGCCCTGCAGGCGGTTCTGGTACGCAGCGCTGAGGCAGTCCCACACGCCTGGCGTCGGATCCGCGCTCGTGATCGCGGCCGCGAACGTGCCGGCGCAAGAGGGCGGGCTCTTCGACGAAGTCGCGGAAGGCGCAGATTGGCCGCACGCGGCAACCGCAAGGCACGCGAAGACGCAGACGAGTGTGCGTGTGAGCTCCATTGAAGAAGGAACGCGCTGGTCGCCGCGTTCAATCGCCTGCTGCCATAGTGGTCAGCGATGGCGAAGCAAGATCCGCACGATCCGGGGATCGGCCCGGCAAAAGAGCGCGCCGCCGAGGCGGGCGACACTTCGCATTCGCCCGTCCGCGTGGGCCAGGGCGAGGTGCGGTTCGGCACTGCCAGCTGGACTGACCCGACGATGACCGCCTCGGGCGTCTTCTATCCGGACGACGCGAAAAACGCCGAGGAACGGTTGCGGTACTACGCGAGCCAGTTTCCGGTGGTCGAGGTCGATTCGACCTACTACGCGCTGCCGCCGAAACGAACCGCAGAGTCATGGGTCGAGCGCACCCCTAAGAATTTTGTTTTCGACGTCAAAGCGCACGCATTGATGACGGGCCAGCCGACCGAGACGTCACGGCTGCCGAAAGGCATCAAGCAAGAGCTGCCGGGTGAGCTCACCGAGAAGAGGCGCATCTACCGCAAGGACCTGCCCAACGAGCTGCTCGACGCGGTCTACGAGCAGTTCCGAGAGGCGCTCGAGCCGCTGATCCAGAGCAAGAAATTGGGAGCGGTCTTTCTGCAGTTTCCGAAGTGGGTGTTTCCATCGAGCGAGGCGCGAGATCTGATCATCGAGACTCGCGACCGGTTGGGAGTGCCGATCGCCGTCGAGTTTCGGCATGGCAGCTGGTTCAACGAGAAGAACGCCGAACGCACCATTCGCTTCCTGCAGGACAACAAGATCCCCTACGTGGCAGTCGATGAGCCACAAGGGTTCAAGAGCTCGGTGCCGCCGGTCATCGTGCCGACATCAGAAGAGCTCGCGGTGTTTCGCTTTCACGGACGCAACAAGGAGAACTGGGAGAAGAAGGACATCGCGCCCTCCGAGCGCTTTCGCTATCTCTATGACGAGGACGAACTCGCGGACTGGACTCCGAAGATTGCGCAGGTCGCCAAGACCGCAAAACAGACGCATGCGATCTACAACAACTGCTTTTCGAATTACGGGACGACCAACGCGCGTGAAGCCGCAAAGCTGCTGGCCGAGCTGCAGGCTTAGCCTACCGATCCATGTATCCGCTGCACCACGCGTTGAGTGCAGCGCCGTCATGCCAGACCTGCGCGACTTTGTCGCGCGTTTTCGCGGTGGCGATCCACGGTTCGACCGGCCAGCGCTTCCAGTAGATCATGCGCTTGTGCTTGAGCAGCTCTCCGCGCGGATGGTCCTGGGGAAATGGAGAGGGCACACGCTTCAACTCCTTCCCTTCCACGTCATAGCCTTTCTTCCGCAAATCGGCCACGATGGTGACCAGCTCTTTGCCTGACCGGTCGGCCGCGACCGCCTGGCGGAATTTCTTGAGCTGCTCGTCGTCGACCATGTAGCGGCCGCCCGCGGCGACCAGACCTTCGGCATCGAGCGCCACGTAGCCGCCACGCTCGCAGTCCGCATAGATGTTCAACTTGTAAGGCGACTTGTCGGCTGAAAAGCGAATGTCTCGGTTGGGCCGCGAGACCCGATGCGGCGGACCGAATTCGCCTTCGAGCTCGGCCAGCAAGGCCAGCATCGGCGCTTTGACCTCGTCTTCGTACTGCTTGCGGTGCGCTTCGAACCAGGCTTTGTTGTTGTTCATGCGCAGGCCGAGGAAAAAGCCCTGGAAGTCTCCCTTCCAGCCCTGGAACTTGCCCGCCACGGGAGCAAGCTTAGGCTCGCGGCCCGACCGAATATTGGAAACGGCTGGGGCGCGCGTTATCCCCGTAGGCCGATGCATGACCTGAATTGGGGCAGGCTGCGGGACCAATGCCTGGTCGGGCTGTCCTTGATCGCCTTCTTGTGGGTGGCCAGCCAGGTGATCGGCAGGGTCCTGCACATCGTCGTGGTGGTGATCCTGGCGCTGGTCCTGGCCTACGCCCTGGAGCCACCGCTTGCCTGGGCTTCTCGAATCCTGCCCCGAGGGCTGGCCGCGCTCCTGATCTACGCGATGGCCCTCGGCCTGATCGCCGCGGGCGTCCTGCTGATCGGACCACCCGCGATCGAGCAGTCGGAATCTCTTGCGCAAAAGCTTCCTGCCTACTTCGATCAGCTGAGCAGCTACCAGCCGTTCTTCGGAATCGACCTCGCCGGCTCGGTCCGGGGCGTGGTGCAGTCGGCTTTCGCCAGCGCATTCGAGGTGGTGACGGCGATCGCGGGCGCAGTCGTCGACGCCGTGCTGGTGCTGGTGCTTGGTTTCTGGTTCATGGTCGACGGCGGGCGGATGCGAGATCTCCCGACGCGCTTCTTTCCTGAGCAGCAGCGGGACAAGGTGCGCTTCGTCGAGGACACTGTGAGTCAGGTTCTCGGTGCATACATTCGGGGTCAGCTCGTCATGGCCGCGATCATCGGCGTCTCGAGCGGCCTTGGCTCCTGGCTGCTCGGCGTGCGCTACCCGGTGTTGATCGGAATCCTTGCCTTCTTCTTTGAGCTCATCCCGATGGCCGGCCCGATCCTCGCCTCGCTTCCGGCGGTGATGATCAGCCTGACCCAGCCGTTTCCACTCGTGATCTACGTGATCGTCTTTTTCGTGGTCATGCAGGTGATCGAAAACAACGTGCTTGCACCACGAATCACGGGCGGTGCAGTTGGGCTCCATCCGGTGATCGCACTGCTCGCGATCGTCATCGGAGCCGATCTTGGCGGGGTCGTCGGCGCGCTGTTCGCGGTTCCATTCGCGGGCATTGCCTCGGTGCTGATCGCTGCGCTGTGGAAGGGCTGGCACGGCGAACCGGTCGTGATCGAACGAGTAGGCATGCGCTTCAGGCTGCCGCGGAAGCGGGTCACAGCGTGAAGTGACGGGCCGTCGAGGGGACGGCCCGTCGTCAATGGCTAAGCGACCGCAATTCCTTCCTGGGCGGCGCCGTCGGGAACCGGTGCGACCTGGATCTGCGTCAGCGAACCATCCGACCCGATTGAAAACACGTGGATCGTGCCTTCCAGCCCGCTCTGCACGTAAAGGTAGCGACCGCCGGCCGCGGCGGAGTCGATCGCCCCGCCGATATTCGAGGCGGCGTTTGAGTTGACGAGGGATACGGCGCCATCGCCGTCGACCCGGAACTGGCTGACGTTGTTGCTGCCGGTGTTCGATGCGTACTCGAATCCGCGCGCGCGCGTGATCCAACACAGGGCCGCCTGCCCATCACTGACAGGCTGGCTCACCGGTGTGATCGTGTTGTCGGCATTGACGGTGAAAGTCTGGAGCGAGCTGTTGCCGGCGAAGTTGAGCACCAGGAGGTTGCCTTCGAATCCAAACGCAAACGGAACGCCCGCCGCGGGGTTTTTCGTCGGTGCCACGGACAGCCGGCCGCCCGGCTCAACCGAGAAAACGTCGACGGTGCTGTGCAGCTTGGTGGTGACGATCAGCTGCTTGCCGTCGGGTGTGTAGCCCACCTCGGCCGGCGACTTGACGAAGAAGGGCGGATTGCTGTTCGCCAGTCCCAGAGCTCTCGTCGACCCGGGAATCGGCTCGAGTCCGCCTTCGGCGATGCGGTAGCCGCTCACAAAGCCATCGCCGCCCGCATCGAGCACGTAGGCGGTGTTGCCGTGGGCGGCGAACGAAGTCGGAAATGGCCCGCCGGAGGGCAGGACTTGTGCGAGCCGCAAATTGTCACCGTCGACGTGGAAGACCGAGATCGTGTCGCTGCCTGCGTTGACGG
>DATLKH010000372.1:0-6423 GCA_035538475.1 Candidatus Dormiibacterota bacterium
CCGGGATGGAAACCGAAAAACGCATAGGGGACTTCAGGGTAAACAGGAAGGTCTCTTGGGGCATAACTTTTCCCCAGAAGCTCCACACGGTCCGCTAACTCAAATAGCCTCGTTTTGAGGCCTTCGCGCACGCTTTGTCCACAGCCTCCGCGCTGAATTCCGCTCCTCTGCTCCGCAGCTTATCCACACCTTCTGCAAGGCGCGCCACAGGATCCGGATCTTCGTAATGAAGCCAGTCGTACGCCTGCGTCTGCGATAAGCCCTGGGCGCGAACCGCTTCCACGACTATCCGCTCGACGGTGCGCAGCAAGCCACTTTCGACGAGTGCCGAGAAATCCTGGCGCGCCATCCACCGCAGTAGATGCGCGAGCCGCGCGTCAGGACTCTGGGGCTGGTAGGTCGTAGACGCTCGAGCGCAGGGTGCAGATGAACGGCAGGTTGCGGTACAGCTCGCGGTAGTCCAATCCGTATCCGACCACGTAGTCGTTGGCGATCTGGAAGCCGCTGTAGCGCAGCGGGACCTTGACCAGCCGGCGCAGCGGGCGGTCGAGAAGCGTGATCACCTCGAGCGATGCCGGCCCGCGCTGGCGCAGACCGCTCAGCAGATAGTCGAGCGTGAATCCCGTGTTCACGATGTCCTCGACCAGCAGCACGTGGCGGCCTTCGATCGGATAGTCGATGTCTCTCACCACCCGCACTTTCTCGCGCGGCTGCGCGCCGGCGTAGCGCTGGAGGTCGAGGTAGTCGATCACGAATGGAACCTTGATCTGTCGCGCCAGGTCGGCGAGGAAGAAGGTGATGCCTTTGAGGATCCCGACCAGGACCAGCGTCTGGCCGCGGTAATCGCGCGAAATCTTCCGTCCGAGCGCCCGGACCCTCGTTTCCAGCTCGACCGGCGAGATGAGGATCTCGCCGATGTCTTCCTTGCGCAGGTGCTGAACTTCGAGCGCGCTGTATCCGGCCTTGGCCAAGAGCTGCGTGTAGTCCTTGCGGTAGAGCAGCCTGACGTTCAGCTCGGGGTAGAGCTCGCGGAGCAGACGCAGCTTGCGGTTCTTGGGCGTCACCAGCGATTGCTTCATGGTGGTCAGCTCGATGTAGAGGTCGTGCTCGGGCAGATAGAAGTCCGGCGTGAACATCTCCGACACCCGTGTGCCTTCCCACGCGACCGGAAAAGACACGGGTTCATAGACCCAGCGGATCCGGTAGTAGTCGAGGAAGCGCGCGAACTCTTGCTCGGACGGATGGGCGAATTCCACGCGCGAGTGTGCCGGCCCCGTGCGTCTGACCAGGCGCGAGCGCTGCCTGACCGGGCGGCGCCACTTGAGCGGAACGTTGGGTTGGGCTGACGACGCCAATGAGTCGGTGCTGATTGTACCCTCGGACTAGGGGAGTTCCAGTTGAATACTCCAGCGCAGCGGATGGTGGCCGACCAGCTTCGGCCCAACGGTGTGACAGACGAGCGCGTGCTGGAGGTCATGGCAGAGATTCCGCGCGACGAGTTTCTCCCTCATCGCATGCGCCGCCACGCCTACGAAGATCGTGCGCTGGCGATCGAGTGCGGGCAGACGATCTCGCAGCCGCTGGTCGTGGCGCTGATGACGCAAGCCGCTCGGCCACAGGTCACCGACATCGCCCTCGAAGTCGGAACAGGCTCGGGCTATCAAGCGGCGATTCTCAGCCGCTTGTGCCGGCGCGTGATCACCATCGAGCGCGAGCCGGCGCTCGCCGAGCATGCGTCTCACACGCTGCAGCGCCTGGGCTTCGACAACGTCGAGGTGGCCGTCGGCGACGGGAGCCTGGGGTGGCCTCTGGACGCGCCCTACAACGTGATCCTGGTCGCGGCGGCCGCTTCCGGTGTGCCCCAGCCGCTCCTCGATGAGCTGGCGGACGCAGGACGGATGGTGATTCCGGTGGTCACTTCACACGCGGAGCCGCAGGACCTGCGCATTTACGTGCGGCGCGGAGATCACGTCGACCACCACTCGCTGTTCCCGGTCCTGTTCGTTCCTCTAAGGACTGGGTGAAGGGCTCGGCTTGGGTGCCGGCGTGGGGGTCGTGGCGCCGCCCGCAGCCGACGTGCCGGTGATCTGCTGCAGCTGCTGCAAGATCTGACCGACCTGCTTCATCTCGCTGCCGTACGTCGCGAAATCGCCGGCCGCCAGCGCGGCGTTGGCCTTGCGGTAGTGGTCGTTGGCTTGCGCGATGAGGCTTTGGATCTGCGCCACCTGAGCGGGCGTGAATGTTGTCGGCGGAGGTTGGTTGGTTGTCGGCGGCGGCGGAGGAGCCGAGCCGACCAGCTGCGCGATCGCCTGCTGCAGCGTGTTCGCGTACGCGACCTTGTCCTGGTCCACCAGGACGACGCGAATGAGCTCCGGCAGCGTGGATGAAGTCGTCGCGCCGAGATAGATCGGTTCGAAGTAGAGAAACGAATTACCGATCGGCACGACGAGAAGGTTTCCCTGCAGGACCTGTGACCCCGCTTGATGGAACAGAGTGAAGTCGGTCGAGATGGTCGTGTTCTCGTTGATTCGGTTGGCCACCTGTTGTGGTCCGAAGATGACCTTGTCCTTGGGCAGCGCGTAGGTCACGTACTCGCCGTAGTGCGTGCCGTCCATCCGAGCCGCCATCCAGGAAACCATGTTGTTCTTGTTTCGCGGCGTGAACGGCATGATGAGCAGGAACTCGGCGTTCTGCTCTCCCGGCAGGCGGAACAAGACGTAGTACGGCTCGACCGGAGCAGGTGGGCTGCTCGGCGAGTTCTGGGCGGTCGGGATGTCCCAGACGTCCTCACGAGAGAAGAAAACCTTCGGATCGGTGATGTGGTAGGTCGCGTAAACGCCGACCTGCGTGTTGAACAGATCAACGGGAACGCGCAGGTGGGCGCGAAGATTTGCGGGCATCGTGTCGATGGGCCGGAAGAGCGTCGAGAAGGTCGCCGAGTACGCCTTCAACAGCGGATCCTTGGTGTCGAGCGCGTAAAAAGTCACGGTCCCGTCATACGCGTCGACCACGACTTTTACTGAATTGCGGATGTAGTTGATGTCGTTGCCCTGGAATCCCTGCGTCTGCGAGTACGGGTACGTCGAGCCGGTTGTGTAGCCATCGAGGATCCAGTACAGCTTGCCGTCGACCACCACGATGTAGGGATCGCTGTCGTAGCTGAGGAATGGCGCGATCTCGGAAACGCGGTCTTTGATGCTCCGCAGGTACAGCAGCTGCGTCTGGCTGTTGATCTGGCCCGAGACCAGCAAGTTGAAATCACCCAGTCGCAGTGACCACAGCGCTTTGTTGGCGCCGTCCATCGGCACGCCATGTTTGCCGGTGTAGCTCGTGAAGACATCCTCAGTTCCCTGCGGGTAGTCGAATTCGCGCGTGTTGGAAGGCGCAAGCGCGTAATTCTCCGGCTTGCCGACCTCGCCGAAGTAGATGGCCGGTTGAGTGATGGCCAGCGATCCGGTCGGCGGAATGTTGCCGACGACGTAATCCGGAAGACCTTCGCCTACGACTGCATTGACCGGGCTCGAGGCCGCGCCATATCCGTGCGTGTAGACGAGGTGTTGGTTGACCCAGTTCTGGGCCGAGGGCGGCAGCTTCGCGTAGTCGAACTCACGCGCGCTGATCTCGAGCTGCTGGTAGTTGCCGTTGACCGTGTAGCGGTCGAGGTCGATGTCATTGAACGTGTAATACGTCCGGATCGTTTGCTGCTGGTCATAGGTCTGCGTCAGCGGGCCGTAGTCCCAGAGCCGCAGGTTGTTGATCGTCACCTGGTCCGCCTGCACGTCCTGCGCTGACAGCGGCTGGTCCCCCGAGAAATTGCTCACCGTGACGTTGGACAGTCCGTACGCAGCGCGCGTGCCCGAGATCTCTCGCGCGATGTAGGGGAGCTCGTAGGTCTGCGCGTTGGGTGTGACGAAAAAGCTCTGCACGATCCCGGGATAGATCTGACCGATCAGACCAACTCCGATCCACACGCCGACTGCGGCCACTCCGACCGCGAGCCGCCGCAGCCAAGCGTTCGCCAGCAGCGCGCCGGCAAGCACGATGCCGACGCCGGCCTGGAACGTATAGAGGGGAAGGCGGGCATTGACGTCTGCATAGCTCGCGCCCCAGACGACTCCCGTGTTGTGCGCAAACAGAAGATCGAACCGGCCAAGCCATGCCGTGGCGGCGAGGGTGACGGCGAAGGCTGCCATAAGGACCGACAGATGCGAGATCGCTGTCGGTGTGAAGCGAAGATCGAACGCGTCGCCGCGCCACGCGTACAGGACGGTGATCAGCAGGAAAGCCAGAAAATCGAGGCCAAGCGCCCAGTTCCCGATCGTGTGCAGGAACGGCAGTGTGAGCAGGTAGAACGCGACGTCCTGGCCCAGGACCGGGTCGGTCGAGCCCGTGGCCGTGTAGTGCGCGAAAAGCGCGAGCGATTGCCATTGCGCCCCGGTGCCGCCTGAGAGGAGGAGCGCGATGATGGCGCTCGCGACCAGGGCGACCACGCCGGTTCCGCTGCGGACGCTCGACCGGCTGATACCGACCGCGCGCAGCGCAGGCCCGGCGCGGACGCGCAGCGCGATCACCACATTGACCGCGAGATAGAGGAAGGAGACGACCAGGCTGCCGAAGAAGAGCAGCGACTGAATGCCGAGCCGCGTCGTAAAAACGTCGCGATAACCGAGCGCGTCGTACCACTGCAGCTGCGTGAAAAACCATATGACCGGGCTGGCGAAGACAAAGATCAGGACTGCGAGCGCAAACAGCGCGACGCCGGTCCAGAACCTTCGCGGTATGCGCGGAAGCTGAACGTCCCGGCGGCCCTCGAACGGATTCCGCTCGAACGGATCGAAAGGCCGGTATCGCCGCCCCATCGAGAACGAATCCTAGACGGGGCGGAGAACCGGGCGGACCTTCAGGCCGGCGTCACGGCCGCGAGGTTCGGATTCTTTTCCACGATCAGGTCGACCAGGCCCCAATCCTTTGCCTGCTCCGGAGTCATGAAGAAGTCGCGTTCCATTGCACGCTCGACGTCTTCGAGCTGCCGTCCGCAGTGCTTGGCGTAGAGCCGCGCCAGCTGCTCGCGCTGGCGAATGATTTCCTGCGCGTGGATTTGAATATCGGAAGCCTGACCCTGGATGCCTTGAGTGAACGGCTGATGGATCAGGATCTGTGCGTGCGGCAGCGACATTCGCATCCCTTTCGCCCCACCTGCGAGCAGGATCGAGGCACCGCTGGCGGCGAGCCCGGTGCATAGCGTCGCGACTTTCGGTCCGACGTACTGCATCGCGTCATAGATCGAAAGCGACGCGGTCAGCGAGCCGCCGGGGCTGTTGATGTAGATCTGAATGTCACGGTCCGGCATCTCACTCTCGAGGAAGAGCAGCTGCGCGGTGACGATGCTCGCCATGTCGTCGTCGATCGGTCCGCGGACGAAGATGATTCCGTCCTTGAGCAGCCGCGAGTAGATGTCGAAGGCGCGCTCGCCGCGGCCGTCGTTGCTGATCACGGTGGGTATGAGGTGCACTGCATTACCTCCTTGTTTCCAGGGGCCCCCGCGAAGTCACGGTCTTGTGCCTCTGACTTCGCGGGGGACGAAGAAACCGATGCGCTCTTTTGGTCTGGGCGGCGGATTGGCCATCGCGAGATAAGCGCTGAAGTCCGCGACGCTGCGCAGCGCCTCGAGGGGAAGGGCGGCCGTGGCGAGCCGCAATTTCACCGGCGGATCCTCGGGCCAGGCGGGTTCGCCGGCCGCACCTCCGAGCAGGCGGGCGAGCTCGGCGTAGACGTCGGCCGGACGCGCGCCCAGCGCGTGCGACACCGCCAGCAGCCGCTCGGTCGAGATCTCCTTGCGCCCCCTCTCGACCTCGGAAAGGTGGGCCGGCGAGAGGCCCGCCTCGGTCGCGATCTCGCTCAGAGTGCGCCGGGTCGCTTCCCGGCGGGAGCGCAAGACCGACCCGAGCGCCCGTCTGACGTCCTCCACCGATTCGCTGTGGGCGAAATCCATTTGTTGAAAGCAAATGGTACGACGATTCGATCCGGGCTAATCCTTCAGATTTGCGGGATCGAGGAGCTCCTGCTTCGGGCGCTCGATCTTCTGTCGAGAGCGCATGATCTCGATCAGCTTCTTTCTTCCTTTTGGCGGGCCGATCATGATCGCGCCGACCAGGCGCCCGTCTCTGAAGAACAGCTTCCGGTAGAACTTCTCGTCGTAGCTGAACGTGCGCACCGAGTCCAGGTCGGGCTGGACATCGGGCGTGACGCCGGCCACCGCCAGGGTCGAGCCGAACATCGTCGTCGTGTAGGTGGGCACGTCAAAGAAGTCCTCCTCGGCGCCGGCCATGTTCTGGGCCGCGACCTTGCCATGCGCTTCGGCGTTGTCCCAGGTTCCCATCTGGTTGTGCCGCTCGACCATCAGATCGAAGAAGACGGCGATGT
>DATLKH010000373.1:0-39183 GCA_035538475.1 Candidatus Dormiibacterota bacterium
ATCGCAGCTCTTGGCTCACTTGGGATCACCGTCGGACGCATCGGAGTTGCGGCGGGAGCGTGGGCCTCGGCCGTTTCACTAGCCGCGATCTGGATTCCACTTCGCTCTACGCAGGAGCTCGCTCTGGGTCAGCTGGGCTTCGGTTCCTCCCTTGATGTGCGGATCGATTCGGTTGCGTTCGTCTTCGGGTTGATGATCGCGATCCCCGCATCGATCCTGCTCACTCTTCAGCGCAGCTCATGGCAGGAATCGGCGATCGCGATGCTTGCGCTGACCGCCGCGATGGCCGCGATCGAAGTCGGTGGAGTCGTGCTGACCGCCGTCGCGGGCGGAACTGCGGCCACGCTCGCGCTGGTGCTCCTGGAAACAGAAGACCCGGCGGCACCGCGTCCAAGCTGGGCGGCCTTGCTCGCCGGATGGCTCGCGCTTGCCTGGGTGGGCGTGCTCCTGCAGATCCGCGGCGGCACGGCCGTTTACGCTGCCGTACCGATCTCCACGGTCACGCCTGCCATCTTCGGCCTGCTCGGGGTCTCCGCTCTGGTCGTGTCCGGTCTGTTTCCCTGGCGTGGCTGGCCGGTGCGTTTGTCGCCTCGGCCGAAGCTCGATGCCGCGGGAGTGATCATCGCCACTCTTTTCCCGCTCGGCTTCTACCTGCTCGTTCGCGCATATGAGCTGGGCGACGGCAAGTATCCGCATCCTGCATTCAACGCGACCCTTGCGGTGATCGGAGTTCTCGTCGCCTTCGGGGCAGCGTTGCGGGCCCAGGCGGCGCCGGCGCGGCGCGAATTCTTTGCGCAGGTGGTCTCGGCGTTTGGCGGAATCGCGCTGATGTCGATCGGTCTCGGCACTCCGGTGGGCCTGGTCGCCGGCTTGGTTTTGCTGGCCACCGCCGCCGCCCTCAACACGTGCGTCGCCCTCCTCGGTGACGGCGCAAACGGTGCAACGCTGATCGCGATCGCCGCTTGCGCAGGCCTGCCTCCGGGAATCGCTTTCGGCGCGCTCGCGCTGAGCATCGAATCGACATTTGAAGCGGGCGATTTTCTTGGCTTCGTCGGACTCTCCGGAATCGTGACCTGGGCAATCTGGGTGGTCGCGTCGGCGAGAGCTGCCGGTCTGCCGGCGAGCGAGGCATCGACAGCTGAGCGATTTCCCCGAGCGGCTGCGGCGATTGCGCTGGTCACCATGCTGGCTGGTCCTGCACTCGCCGCGTTCGCTTACGGATTTGCCGATCCTGTGGCGGCGAGCGTGATGCAGCCGGTCACCGTCTCTTTCGCGACCCGATTCAGTGAGCTGGTCACGACATCGACGGTCCTGCCCGCGCTCACCTTGTTTGCACCGTTGCTGCTGATCGCTTTGTTCGCATATCCCGGGCTTGGACTCGCCGCGCTTGAGCTGCAGCCTCGGCCGCCTGTCATCACCCTTCGCGGACCCGATTGGTGGATCCGCGCCCGGGCCGTGGTGATGGCCGCGAGAATGCCCGAGCAGTACCGCTCGCTCGTCAATTTCCAGGAACTCGAGAAGGCGGCAGCGAGCGGTAAGCCGTGGCTCTGGATCGCGACACTTGCGGCGCTCGGTTTCGCTGTGACGCGTTGATCGAAGGGATCGCGGCAGTCGCCGCATGGCTCGGCGTCTCGACGATCGTGCTCACCGACGGACGCCTCGGCCTGGCCAGCGGGATGGCCCTCACAACCGTCGCACTCACCGTGATCGCGTGGCAATCCGCCGGCGTCTTCGACGCGGCCGCCATCCTGATCGGGGGCGTGGTGGCATCGGGACTGCGCTTTAGATCCGGCCCTGGAGGATGGAATTTGATGCCACCAGGTTCCACACCGCGACTCGTTCTCCGTGTCGGGTCCGGTGTCCTCGCGTTGTGGGTTGCGGCGACGGTGATGCAGGGATCGGGCACAGCCTTTCGTTTCGTCGCCATGATCGCAATCGCGCTGCCGGCTGCCCGCATCCTGGCCACGAATGAAATCGCGGCGGCGACCACCGCGACGGGTGCGCTCGTCCTTGGCATCGCAGTTGCCGCCGCGACGCATGAGGCGTCGCCAGGTCCCGCGCCTTACCTGATCGCCGCACTCGTGGCCGCAGGGGCGGCGTTGTGGCCCAGGACCGCACCCCGTGGCGCCTGAACCGGCGACGCTGGTCGCTTTGATGGTCGCGGGACTGGCCTTTGCGGTCGGGCTTGCTCCCACGCGTCAGCAGCAGCGCCGGTTGGTGATTCGTGGCACCACCGGACTCGCGGGTGCAGCCATGGTTGCACTTGCTCCCACGCTGATTCTGGCGATTCCGGTGCTGGTCGGCCTCGGCGTGCTGCATGCATCGGTTGGAGGCAGATCGAAATTCACGGTGCGCCTGCGACCGATTGCAATGGCAGCGGGACTGCTTGCGCTTGCCCTGCTGTTCGCCGGCGTCGCCGGCCCTGACGTGCTGCAGCGTTTTGCCGCGATAGGCGCCGTCGCAGGGCTCGCGGCGGCGATCGGAGTCGTGCCTTATCTGCACGAACTCGACCCCGACGTTCCCGCGTCAGCTTCGCCCATCGCCTGGCTTGCCTTCATCGGACCGCTGCTCGCTTCGGTGGCAGTGCTGCGCGTGGAGCAGGTGTTGACAGTCGACGCCGACGGCGTGCTTGGCGCAACTTTGATCGGCCTCGGTTTGTTGAACCTGGTCTGGGGCAGCATCTCGGCCTGGCGAACCGAAACCGACATCGAGGCGTGGCGGTACTCGTTCGTCGCCGACTGGGGTCTTGCGCTGTGTGGATTCGGTCTGGCTGCAGGCGATGGGCGCAGCGCCGCGGTGCTGATCCTGTTCACGATCCTGCTCGGCCGGCTCCCGCTGTACCTGGTCTGGCAGCAGTCGGTGCATGAGAAGGTCCCCACCGAAAGACCCATCAATCTCGTGGTCGCCGGGTTGCTCGCCGGTTCTGCGCCGTTCGCGGGTTTTGCGGGCCGCATCCTGCTCCTGCGGGGCGCCACTCAGATCTACTGGCCGCTGGCAATGGCCATCGCGATCGGGTTGCTCTTGTGGCTGCCTGGATCGTTGCGATTGGGTCGCAGCATCGGGCTGCCCCGCGCAAGACAGGCGGTTCTCGTCGCGATCGTGATCGCCTTGAATGTGACCGCCGGCCTTTATCCGCTGCCAATCCTTTCGGCCGCCGGATATTGATCCAGGTCATACAGTCCGCCGGCGCGCATCTGTTGGCGCTTGCGGTGTATCCAGGGCTGCTGGCCATGCTCGCGTTCGGTGGCGTGGTTGAGCTCGCGTGGATGCGATTGGTGACGCGCGAAAGGGCGATGCCAAGGCTGCCTCGGCGCCGGCCGGGGCCGGTGGTGGTCACCGTTGCGCTCTGCGCGATGCTCGCCTCAGTCCAGGCGGCGGCTCCACTCAGCCCAATGCTCGCACAGGAACGGAGCGTCGTCCTGGCAGCGGCAGGACTTCTCTTCACGACGTGGGCGGAGCTGGCGCTCAGTGTCGAGTACGCCGTGGAGCCAAGGCTGACCCTCCTGGTTCAGGTTTTCTGGCTGCTCGCGGTTTTGGGTCCGGCGGTTCAGCTCGAGAGCCTGCGCCCGCAGGTTCTGGGTAACGTCCAGGTCTCTGGGCTGCTTCCGGTCAAGGCCGCGAGCGCATTCCTTTATCTGCTGTGCCTGCCGGCTCTGCTGCGCCTGTGGCCGGTGGTGCCTCCGGGTGAGCGACGCGCGGGCCCACGTCTGGATGCGGTGCGCGTTCTGAGCTGGTTTCCCTACTGCGGCCTTTTCACGACCCTGTTCATTCCTCCGGCGCCCGACGACCTGCTCGGCGCGCTGCGCTTCTTCAGCCTCTCGGTGGGGGTGGCGGCGGTGGCGCTGCTGCTCGGAATCGTGTTGAGGCGCCGCGGCGCCCCTGCGACGCGATCGCTGTACACCCGCGCTGTGGCGCCTTACGCGGTCGCGGTGCTGATCGGCGTGATCATCACCTCGGTGCTGATGCGCTGAGAGGCCAAGAACCGAAACCTTCGGATGGTCGCGACAAAGGGGCACTCTCGTAAGTGGAAACCCCGGATCGTCGCGACGATCAGAGAAGTCGGCGCTTGGTACAATCACACGCCGTGCCCAAGCCAGATAACTCGCCGTCTGCCGTCGTGGTCAGCGGCGGCAAGCAGTACAAGGTCGCCCTCGGCGAACGGATCCTGGTCGATCGAATCGCGGCCGAACCGGGTTCGTCCGTGAAGCTGGACCGGGTTCTTTTGTACGTGGATGGCGAGGGCACCAAGGTGGGCACGCCCGTCGTCGATGGGATCGATGTCGACGCCAAGGTGATCGCCCACGAGCGCGGACCTCGCACCGAGAGCATTCGCTACAAGTCGAAGAAGCGCGTGCGCGTCCATCGCGGTGGGCGCTCGTACCTGACCGCGCTGGAAATCATCGCCGTCGGCGGGATCGGCCGCGAGGAAAAAGCCGGGGACAAAGAGGAAATGGAAGCCGAGCCCAAGCGCGGGCGCGCCAAGAAGGCGGCTCCCAAGAAGAATGTGGAGGCCAAGGCGGTCGAGCCGGTCGAGGACGAAGAGACCGAAGAGCCGGAGCCGAAAACGCCGAAGCGTTCATCGCGCCGGACCAAGAAGGAAACAAAGTAGAGATGGCACACAAGAAAGGTGGCGGTTCGTCCCGCAACGGTCGTGACTCGAACCCGCAGATGCTGGGCGTCAAGGTCTACGGCGGCCAGCTGGTCAACGCGGGCACGATCCTCGTCCGTCAGCGCGGCACCAAGATCGCGCCCGGCACCGGTGTCGGACTCGGCCGCGACAACACGCTCTTCGCGCTCGTCGCCGGTCACGTCAAATACGAACGCGTCGGGAAGGACGGGCGGCGCGTGACGGTGGACGCCGCCGCAACAAGTCAGAACGCCGAACAGAACTAGCCGAGCTTTCGTCGATTCGGCCCGCATTCACGTGAGCGGCGGCCATGGCGGCCGTGGCTCCGCATCCTTTCGCCGAGAGCCTTTCGTTCCGCGGGGCGGTCCCGACGGCGGCGATGGAGGCAGAGGTGGATCGGTGATCGTCGAAGCCACCAACGAGATGCGTGACCTGTCGGAGTACAAGCGCCGGACTCGGTGGCGGGCCGAGGCCGGATCGGACGGCGCCGGCGGACGCAAGACGGGGCGCAATGGGGCTGACATCCTTTTGAAGGTTCCAGTCGGAACGGTGGCACTGGATGCGGACGGAGCGCTGATAGCAGATCTCGACCGGCCGCGGGCGCGTGCCGTCGTGGCGCAGGGCGGGGTGGGCGGACGGGGCAACGTTCATTTCAAGAGCTCGACGCGCCGCGCCCCCGACTTTGCCGAGCCCGGCCTGAAAGGCGAAGAGCGGGAGCTGACGCTGGACTTGAAGCTGATCGCCGACGTCGGGCTCGTCGGGCCGCCGAATGCGGGCAAGTCATCGCTGCTGCAGTCCCTGACAGCAGCACGGCCGAAGGTCGCCGACTATCCATTCACCACCCTCGATCCGGAGCTGGGTGTCGCCGAAACGGAAGGCGGTCGCATCGTCATCGCGGACATTCCGGGCTTGATCGAAGGCGCAGCGCGCGGCGCTGGACTCGGACAAAGATTTCTGCGTCACGTGGAGCGCACCAAAGCCCTGATTTACGTGCTAGACGGTGCCGCGTCAGATCCATGGAAGCAGCTGGAGACGATTCGCAGCGAAGTCGAACAATTTTCGGCCGGGCTCGCGAAGCGGCCGCACGTGATCGCGCTCAACAAAGTCGACCTCGAGCCGGCGCGTCGCTTGCGCTCCAGCTCCCGGCGGCGCGATGTGGTTCTCGTTTCCGCATTGACGGGCGAGGGACTGCCTGAGCTGTTGGCCGCCGTCAACAAAGTCCTGGCCACAGCCCCTCGGCCTTCGGTTCCCGTGCTCCCATCCGTGACCAAGCTGCGCCCGCGTCCCAGCAGTGCGATTGCGGTCGAGCGCAAGCCTTACGGCTATCTCGTGCGGAGCGAGAGAGTGGACCGGCTGCTGGAGCGCTACGACCTCGAGACAGACAGCGGGCTCGCACGATTTCAGTCGGCGATGGATCGGATGGGCGTCAATTCGGCGCTCGAGGCGGCAGGCGTCAGACCGGGTGACACGGTGCGAATTGGCGATCTCGAATTCGAGTACCAGCCGTGAAGATAGGAATCCTCGGCGGGACGTTCGATCCGATTCACCGCGGCCACCTGGCGGCGGCGCACGTGGCGATGGAATGCGCCGGGCTCGATCGGGTGCTGTTCATCCCCAGCGCCACTCCGCCACATCGCGAGCCCGCGCTCGCCACGCCCGATCAGCGTCTCGACATGACGCGCCTCGCCATCAGCGTCGAGCCGCGCTTCGAGGTCTCGGATATCGAGGTCAAACGAGGCGGTCGTTCCTATACGGTCGACACCCTGCGTGGGCTTCGCGATCTGTATCCGCATGACAAGCTCTATCTGATCCTTGGATGGGACGCGGCGAAGCTTTTCGAAAGCTGGCGAGAACCAGACGAGATCCGGCGCCTTGCATCGGTCATAGTCGTGACTCGGCCTGGCAGCGGCCCGCTCACGGAGATCGGACTCGAAGCCGCAGGCCTGGAAGCCCCGTCGGACACGGTCTGCGAGGGGGAGACGCCTGACATTTCCGCGAGCGAGCTTCGGGGCGCGATTGCAGGCGGCGAGCGGGTGAGCAACTGGCTGCCCGACCCCGTCCGGCAGTACATCGCCGAGCACGGGTTATACGGGGATAATCGACAAGTTGGCTGCTGACCGAGCCCGGCGACTCACTCCCTTGCAGCTGGCGCGTCTATTGCGGAGCGCTGCGGCGGAGAAGAAAGCCTGGGATCCGGTGATCCTGGACGTGCGCGATCAAACGTCGGTCGCCGACTACTTCGTCATCTGTGAAGGCGAGACGGATCGCCAGGTCCGTGCCATCGCGGACGGCATGATGGAAGCGGCGAAGCAAAGAGATCGCAGGCCGCTGGCCGTCGACGGCTATGAGGACGCGGGATGGATTCTGCTCGACTTCGATTCGGTGCTCGCGCACGTCTTCCTCCCCGGTGAACGCTCGTACTACGACCTCGAGAGCTTGTGGGCGCCCGCGGCGAAACGAAGGAAGAAGGCGGCGAGCGCTTAGATCAGCTGCGCGTAGCGGTCGTAGATTTCTCGCAGCTCAGCCGGCGGCTCGACTCGATGTTTCTTCATCACATCGAACAGGCTGAGGATGTGACGCACTCCGGCGAGGGTCACTCCTTTTTCGCGCGTCAGATGCTGAATCACCTGCACTTTGCTGATATCGCGCGGCGAGTAGCGACGCCGGTTCGTGTTGGTGCGATGCGGTTCGATCAGTTGGGCGTCCTCGTAAAGCATCAGCGTTCGTGGGTGCGTTTCCAGAATCTCGGCGGCAACACTGATCGTGTACAGCGGCTTGTCGAGATCGCTGAAAGATTGGTTGTTGTTGCCGCGATGGCCGCGATTGTTCATGTGCATCAGCGGAACGAATTCAAAACTTGAACGATGGCTGGGCCAAGGAGAACGATCCACAACACCGGAAAGATGCATCCCACCATCGGAAAAACCATACGGGACGAGGCTTGCGCAGCCCGCTCTTGTGCGCCCTGGCGCTGACGGCGTCGCATCTCGGTGGCTTGAACGCGTAGAAGTCGGGCGATGGGAACACCCATCTGGTCGGACTGGACGATCGATTCGACGAGATGATGCAGGTCCGGCACGCCGGCGCTCTCGGCCATGCTTTCGAGGGCCGCCATGCGCGGACGCCCCAACCTGATTTCGCGCAAAACCTTGCCGATCTCGTCGCCCAACGCGTTGTGGAATCGCTCGGTGATGCTCAGCAATCCTTCGTCGAGGCTCATTCCAGACTCGACGACAAGGGTCAGCAAGTCGGTGGCCTCGGCGAGCGACTTCTGGATCTCACGCCGGCGCTGGCCGATGCGCTGCTCGATCCAGAGGTTGGGCAGGATGAAACCGACGGCCGCAAACAACGCGCCCGCCAGTGGCGCGGCAATCACTATCGGCAGGCCGGTCCGAACGATCGCTCCAAGCGCAAGCCCGACCACGGCCATCAAGGCGGCCACGCTGTAGCGGACCGACTGGAACGCGGCTGGTGTGAAGCCGGCGGGGTTGCCCGCCTGGTTGAGCTTGCGCCGAAGCTGGACCGCAGTCCCCGCCGGGAGCCGTGACACCGGTCGAAAGAAAACCTCGATCCGCCTCAGCAGAGTCGGTCTTGGCGCCTGGGTGACGTGGCCGCCGTTGGCGGCTGCCGTGCGCATCTGGTCGATCGCGATGAAGTAAGTGATCACGACCACCGCACTGATCAGACCGGCGCTCACTGCAATTGGAGACATGTTGGTCAGGCCTCGAGGGCCGTCATGCGGCGGATGATCAGGTTTCCGATGAGGATCATGACCGCGGCCAAAACCATCATTCCGTAGCCGACCAACGTGCTGGTCATCGGCGCGTAGTAGCCGGGTACGAAGACATAAAGTCCCAGCGCGAGCAGGATCGGCAAGCCCGTGATGATCGTCGCGGAAGCTCGCGACTGCGCGGTCAAAACGCTCATGTCGCGTTTGGTTTGCACGCGATCGCGCAGCGTGTCCGAGATGTTGTCCAGCACTTCGGCCAGATTTCCGCCAACTCGAACGTGCAGCAGGATGGCGGTGACGATGAACTCGAGGTCGGGGCTGTTGATGCGAAGCAGCAGCGCGCTCAGCGCGTCCTCCACCGAGATTCCAAGCGTGATCTCGGTGGCTACGCGCTCGAACTCGGTGGAAGTCGGCGGCTGAGATTTTTGGGCCACCGTCTCGAGCGCGCGATCGATCGCGTAGCCGGTCTTCAGCGAGTTGGAGATCAACTGCAGCGTGCTGCCAAGTTGGTCGTTGAACAGCTGCTGCCGGCGGCGCTGCAAGTACGCGACAACGAGCGGCGGGATCACGTAGCCGACCACGCCGAGAACAATCGGACCCAGCCCGAATCCGAAACGGAAGAGTCCGATGAGCACGCCAAGAGCGACAGCGCCGATGCGGATCAGCAAGTACTCAGGGGGTGTGATGTTCAACCCGGCCCGCGCCAGGTCTTCGCTCAACGTTGGCTTCCCCTGACCCCTGCGGCGCTGGCTCAGGTTCTCAGCGGCCGGTTTGAGCAATCGGTCGACGAGCTCGCGCGGCGTGGCCCTTGCGACAGGGCCCTGCACCGGCACGCGCGCCCGTTCCTTGCGAACCTTGTCCAGCGCCCAGAAAAAGACGAAGATGGCGGCGGCCATCGGCACGGCGACGATCGTCTCCGGCGGGAAGTTCATGCCGAGAACAGGGTGGGGTAGGCGGTCTCCACTGCCTGAAGCGTCACCCCTCTGGCCGAGTTGATGGACGGGCATCCGGGGTCCGGCGCTTGAGTGCTGTCTTTCAGGTAGTCGTGGAACGATTCGAGCGTGTACTTGAGCGAGGCATAGGTCATGAACCAGTTCAGGATCTCGGCCTGGCACTGGGTCACGACCACGGTGAGACTGTTTGCCCCCGAATTTGCTGCCGACGCAGGCGTGCCGACGCGAATCACGTGCAGGTTGGTGAAGATCGTCTTGTCGGCCACGCGGCCCGTGCCTGACACGGTTGCGATGACCGAGATGTAATCGTCGGCCTGGATGTTGTTGGCGACGCCCTGCAGCTCGCTGGTCGGAATGGTGAAGGCGACGTAGCCGGCCGGGATCGGAAGGTACTCGGACTGGGCGCCGAGCGCCTGGTTCGGTTTCGCGACCTCGTTCGCCGTGATCGCGCTTCCGGCCGGGATGGCGACCAGCGGCACCATGCCGACCACGTCGCGCAGGGCCTGGAAGTAAACCTTGGGGTATGCGCCCGGGACGGGAATGCTCTGGGTGCGGAGGGCGTCGGCCGCGATCGGGACGCGGGCCTGCAGGTCCTGGGCCGCGACCACCACCGCCTGGGTAGGCGTTCCGTTCGTGTTGCT
This sequence comes from Candidatus Dormiibacterota bacterium, assembly GCA_035538475.1. Taxonomy (GTDB): domain Bacteria; phylum Chloroflexota; class Dormibacteria; order Dormibacterales; family Dormibacteraceae; genus 40CM-4-65-16. The sequence continues at coordinate 9,952 of DATLKH010000373.1, forward strand.
GGCGTTGAGCGCCACCAGCACGAAGGCGGCCATGACGATGAGAGCCAGCAGAATGCCGAGCAGCGTGAAGGGTCGGCGTGAAGTAATCCCGCTAAGGGTCGTCAAAGCCGACCCATCATAGGCAAGATATCCCGGTGCCGAACCCCCATAAAGCACCCGGCGAAACGACCTTTTCCGGCCGCGGCCGCGAGCGGGGACAGTCGCTGGTCGAGTTCGCGGTCTCTTCAGTCGTCCTGCTGCTGCTGGTGGGCGGGCTGGTCGACGTCGGGCGGGCCATATACATCCAGGAGTCCCTTTCCAACGCCGTCCGCGAAGCGGCGCGGCATGGCGTCTGGTTCGATGCGCCCAGCCTTTCCCACCCTTACCTCTACGACGGCCAGATCAAATCCGAAGTTGACACCGAGCTGGCGGCCGTCAACCTGCCGGCGGCGACCATCAAGGGCAACTGCCCGACGCCGGCTGACGGCAACCTGTACCACAACCCGCCCTATCAGTCCTCGTTCTATCCGACTGCCGCGAACCAGCCCTGGCTGTACATCTGCTACAACAACCAGGCCGGTCTCGATTATCCGAGCAGCCCCGCCACGAACCTCGCGCAGGAAGACCTCAACGTCATCGTCCTCTATTCCTATGCGCCCCTGACCCCGATCGTCACCAACCAGTTCGGGATCTTCAAGGTGGCCGCCAACGAGCACATGACGGTGCAGGGCAGTTGATGAAGCGCTACTTCTCTCAGCGCTCGCAGGCCCTGATCGAGTTCTCGCTCGTTTCGCCCGTGTTGCTGTTGCTGCTGTTTGGAATCGTCGACATGGGCCGCGGCATCTTCTACTACGACACGCTGAACCATGCGGCGCGGGAGGGTGCGCGCACCGCAGTGCGAGCTTCAAACCAGCTTCCTAACAACGCAGACGTGTTGAACGCCGTCAGCGCTCAGATGCTGGGTACGCCGGTCTCAGAGGTCTGCGCCCAGGGACCGATCAGCTCCGGCACGCCGCCCGCCAACTCGGCCTGGCTCTACATCACCGAGCCAAACCCGCCATCGACGGTCGAGACAAGCCCGCCCCCCAACGCTCCAGGCGGCGAATACTCGACTCCCTCGAACGGATCATGCAGCGCGGTCAATCCGGCAGGCGGGAACGCGCAGCTGCAGGTGACACTGCGCTTCAACCTCGTTTTCATCACGCCCGTGATTTCGCAGGCGGCGGCAAATCACGTGGTGCTTTCCGCGGCCGCGGTTTACCGGACCGAGTACTGATGAAATCCCCACGAAATCAGAGGCTGCGCCGTGATTTCGCGGGGGCCCCTGTGATGCGCCGGCAGCAGGGACAGGCGGTGGTCTTGATCGCGCTCATGATCACCGTGCTCATCGGGATGGTCGCGCTCGCAGTCGACGGTTCACGTGGCTTTGCGATGCGGCGGGATCTCCAGGCTGCTGTCGACGCGGCTGCACTCGCAGCCGGCGACAACTTCCAGCAGACCGCGAGCTACTCCAGCGCCGAGCAGGCGGCGACGTCGATCTTCGGCACCAACCTGCGTCTGTATACGAATCCGCCTTGCAATCCCTCATACGGCTCGCCCGGTCCGTCACCGCTGACCATCAACTGCACGTATCCCGACGGGACGGTGCTGACGCAGCAAGTCGTCTCGCTCGGGGCCCAAGGCAGCCAGTTCAACCTCAGCGCCCGGCGCACGCTGCAGCTCAACTTCGGCGGGCTGTTGACCAACGGGGTCAACCCAGCCGTCGCCGGTGCCGCGAGCGGCACCGTCAACAATTTGCTCTACGCACCCACTGTCGCAGCCCTCAACCAGGGTGGGTGCAGCGGATCCGGCAATCCGCTGAGCGTCAATGGATCGGGAACGCTGAGCATCACTGGCGATGTCGTCGCCAATGGCACGGTTAATGTGCTCTCGGGCGCAATGTCCGTCGCAGGAGACATCTACGCGCGCTGCCAGTCGAGCATCGCCGGGGCCACGAACACCTGCTATTCGAGCGGCCTGGGGGGTCCGTGCACTTTTCCGGATGTGATGGGGGCAGTTCGTTCCGGTTTCAAGATCGCAGACCCGTCGTACCCGATTCCTCCGCTCAACGGCACGGCACAGGGAATACCGGGTGCGAATGTCGTCATCTATCCGGGCACCTACGCCGCCAACCCGCTGATCGGCGCGGGCAGGTGCTACTTCCTGACCGCAGGCGTGTACACGTGGCGGTCCGGGTACAGAGCCAACGGCGGCTTCGTCAGCAATGAGCTGAAGCCACCCGACGAGCCAAGTCCCACCGACATCACACAGCTCGCTGCGAAGCAGTTCTGGAACACCAACGGAGTCAACTGCGCGGGCTCATTCAAGCTCACGGCGACGGCCGGTTCCGGATCGACCGTCGGCACCTATGGATTCAGATTGACCTCGATCCGGACGGATACGTACAACGGCGTCAGCTACACGCGGGAGAGCGCACCGTCGCGGTGCCAGTCACTGACGGTGAACATCTCGCAGGTTGCGACCGCGACCGTGAGCAATGTGCCCGGGGCGCAGGCCTACCGGCTCTACATGTCGACCAATGGCTGCACGCCTCCATTCGGACTCGTCTACACCCTCGATGTCACCGGGACTCCGGAAAACGACAACCTCAGCGGCTGTCCGTGGGGGCCGTGCAGCCTGGGCCAGACGATGGTTTCGGCGCCTGCGTTCATCCTGGCGGGCTTACCTCTGCCCAACGCCGCGGCCGCGCCAGGGACTCCGGGCTCATATCCGCCGGACGACGAGAGGGCGCCCCTACAAGCCGGACTTCCGAACCAGAACGCGCCGCGGCTGACGCCGCCGGCAGGCGGTCGGGGAAACGAAAACGAGTGCGTAACGGCAGGCGGCGGCGTGCTGGTTTCGTGCCCTGCAGCAGTCACTCCGGGCGCGGTCGTCTTCTACATCCCCACCGGAGGATGCCTGAATGCGACCAGCACGAGTGACACGTTCATCTTCAGCGGATATCAGTACGACTGGATCTCGGTATACGAGCCGGGAGCAGGCAATCCGCCGGCCAACACCTGTCCCAACGTGATCGCCGCCGCAGGCAACTCCGCGTACATCGGCCTCGTCTATTTGCCCTCGGCCAGCCTAAATGTGCAGAGCAGCACGACATTCGAGTCGCAAGCCACGGCCGGGATCATGGCCGACACCGTCAGCTTCACCGGGTCGCTGCCGATCATCACCTACGGCGCGGGTTACGCACCGATCCGGCCCGCCAGCAGACTGTCTAGCTGACCGGTTCGGTCTCCGGCACCGGCGCGGTCGCCTCGACCGGCCCGGCGCCGTTGTGGTCGGTCGGCTCGCCGCGATTTTCGAGATGCGCGATGCGCCGGTGGAGCGCCGCCGCCGCTTTCGTATCGCCCAGATCTTCGAACCGCTCGATAGCGCCGCGCCATGTCGCCTTCGCGTCCTCGAGGCGGCCCAACCCCCAAAGCGCGTGCGCTCGCGTGGAGAGGGCGTCGGCCCGTTCCTTGGTCTGCTCGGCGGGAAGCAGCTGCAGCGCGGAATCGATGAGCCTGAGCACGTCGTCGAAAGCCCCGACAGCGAGCGCCTGCCGCGCCGCGTGGAGCAAGAAGCTCGCGGTGCGACCTGGATTGGCCGCCGTGCCCGCCTGATACAGGTGGTGGGCAATTTCCGCCGCGCGCTGCTCGGCCAGCTTGCCGTAGACACGCTCGAGCGTATCGGCCACGGCCAGGTGGTAAGCCTGCATGCGCGGCAGCGCCAGTCCGGCGAGCACGCGTTGACGAACGAGGTCGTGCGCGAATCGATAGCGGTCGTGGCCGAGGGCTGAAATGAAATGGCCGCGCGTAGCTTCGTCGAGCGCGTCACGCAGCTCATGGCCTGCCAGCTCGCCGAACGCTTCCAGCAAACTGACCTCGAAATCGCGCCCGATGATGGCGGCCGCGACGAGCATTCGCTGCGCGGGCTCGCTCAGGCGCTGAATGCGCCGGCCGATCAAGCCGCGCACGCTTTGCGCAAGCTCGAGGTCTTCTTCGGTGAAGCTCGCTTGATGGCCGGCGCCACCGAGCATGCTCTCCGACTCGGAGAGATAGAACAGGGAATGCTCGACGAAAAGCGGATTGCCTTCGGTCGCGGCCTGGATGCCGATGAGCTGGACCGGAGTCAGCGGCGTTTCCGCCAAACCGGCCGCAATCCGCTCGACATCTTGATCCGACAGCCGCCCGACGGCGATGCGCTGTGCGCGGCGGCGGCGCAACATCCGGGAGAGCGCGGTCGCAAACTGGCGGCTCGAGTCGAGCTCGGTGTCCCAATACGTGCCGAGCACGACCATTCGGCTCGAGCTCGAGCGCTCGGCGAGGTCTCTCAACATCGCGACCGTCGCCTCATCGGCCCAGTGCAGGTTGTCGAGCACGATCATCAGCGGTCTGTTGCCCTGGACCCCCTTCAAGAATTCGTGCACGGACTTGAAGAGCGTCTCGCGCAGCTTGTCGGCCGGAATCTCGGCAGCCGACGGGAGCGACCGCACCTTCTGGCGGAGATTTGAGGCGAGCAGGGCCAGCAGCGATCCGTGATGGCCCGTCGCCTCCAGCAGCGTCTTGGCCGTCGCGCTCGCCACAGCCGCGGTCAACACTTCGCGGAACGGTTCGTATGCCTCGCCATCGTTTTCCAGGCAGCGCCCGCTCAAGACGAGCCATCCCTTGCTTTGGGCTTCCGCGCTGACTTCGCTCGCCAGACGCGAGGCGCCGATCCCTGGTGCGCCAGCCAGGAAGATCACGCCGCCGGCTCCGGTGGCGGCCCGGTCCATGACCAGTCGAATGTCGAGCCGCTCCTGATCGCGATCCACGAAGCCCTCTGCGGCGGCGACCACTTTGGGCGCTTCCTTCACTTCGGTCGGCGTCACCTGGTGCAGGCGCCATCGATCGGGGAAACCCTTCAGCTTGTAGCGGCCGCGGTACTCGAAATGCAGCTCCGCCACCGGGCCGACCAGCTCGCGGACGATCTCGGATACGAGCACCTGCCCGCCCTTCGCCTTGCCCGCGACGCGCGCGGCCACGTTGACGGCCGCGCCGAAGATGTCGCCGCCTTCCTCCACGACCTCGCCGGTGTTGACGCCGATCCGGATGCGGATCTTTCGATCCGGGTTTTGCTTGCTGTACTCCGCGATCGCCGTCTGAATCGCGAGCGCGCACTCGACGCCGTGGCGCGCGGAGCCGAAGCTGATCATGTAGCCGTCGCCGAGTCCTTTGATCCGGCGCCCCGCGTGCTCCGCGACCTTCTCCTCGATGATGGTCTCGTACGCCTTCATGATTTCGTGAGAGGCGGTGAAACCGCGGGTCGAGAGCAGCTTCGTGGACTCCTCGACGTCCGTGAACATGATCGTCACGGTGCCTTCGGTCTGACCCACGGCGAGGCTGCCGATGATGGTGTCGGCGGTGAGCGGCCCGGCGGGGTTGACGGGCTGACCCAGTCCTTCCGCGATCTCGCGCAGTAGGCCCTGTGATGCGCGGTAGCCGGCTTCACCCTGGGGATAGCGGACGGCGGTGAGCAGCCCGGACTCGACGGCGAGGCGCAGCTCGCGGCCGGCCGACTCCTTGCTGATCTTGCTTTCCCTCGCGTAATCGCTCGCCTTCAGCTCGGAGCCCTCGAATGCATCGGTGAGTGGCTGCGCCAGGCGCAGGCTCAACCCACGGCGGGAGATGATGCTTTCGATCACGGCTTGAATTCTTCGTGACGCGCCGACCGGTCCTGGGGAGCCTTCGTTCGACCGCACGGTCGGCAGCATTCCGGAGAAACCGCTGGACGCGGCGGCGAGCTGTCCGAGGGCGGTGGTGGCGCGAGCCATCGCGGTCGCGGCCTCCAGCGCTTGAGCTCCGTGCAAAGCGCTCGGGAAGCCCGGAATCGGCGTCGTGAGCTCGGGCGGGTAGATCACCTGTGGCGCCGCGGAAACGACCGGCGCGACGGGAGCTACACCGGCCGGCGGAGGTGGCGCGTAAGCGGCTGGAGGCAGGGCCGCTGCCGGCGCGGCCTGCGGTTCGGCGGGCGTTTGGGGCGCGGCGGCTTGAAGGTCGGCCACCGCGGCGCGTGCCGCGTCGATCAGCTTGCGCATCTCTTCCTGCATCTCCGGGGTCTGAGCGGGAGCCGCTGCGGCCGGCGCGGCAGGAGCTGCCGCCGCCGGGCGTTCCGAGCTGAACGGCACGACCACGACCTGACGGACCACGTTCGGTTCGGCCTTGCCCTGCCCGCTGATGAGCGGGTCCTTGACGACCGGCATCATGCTGTCCGAGCCGGCGGGGATGAATCGAGATTTGGCCGGATCGAACAGGTCCTGGTCGACCTGCACGCCGTAGAACGCCGCTTTGTCCAAGGACGTCGGGATGTAGCCGGTGGCGTTGAATTCGAGGCGCAGGTCGGGGCCCATGCCGAGCAGGAAGATGTCGCGCAGGATCGGTCCGTTTGCGTCATAGCCGACGACCTCCGCGATCTGCGCGATCTTTCGGCGGCCGTCAGGCATGCGGGCCTGGTGCACGATCAGGTTCACTGCGGACGCGATCTGCGCGCGCACTGCTTCGAACGGAATGTCGATCGACGCCATCATCACCATCGTCTCGAGACGTGACAGCGCGTCGCGCGCGGAGTTGGAGTGAATCGTGGACATCGATCCGTCGTGACCGGTGTTCATCGCCTGCAGCATGTCCAGCGCCTCGGCACCGCGGACCTCACCGACGAGGATGCGGTCGGGGCGCATTCGAAGGCTGTTGCGCAACAGTTGACGAATCGTCAGCTCGCCTTTGCCTTCGACGTTCGGTGGACGGTGCTCGAGCGCGATGACGTGCGGGTGATCGATCTGCAGCTCAGCCGCGTCTTCGATCGTGATGACGCGCTGGTTGTGCGGGATGAAGCGCGCAACCACGTTCAGCGTGGTCGTCTTGCCGGAACCCGTGCCTCCGGAAACCAGGATGTTCATGCGCCCGAGCACGGCCGCTTCGAGGAACTCCGCCATGGCGGGACTCAAGCTCCCTTCGTGCTTGAGGTCCTCCATGCCCAGAACCGCGTCCTTGAACTTGCGGATCGTGAGGGCGGGGCCGTGGATGGCGGCGGGCCGGATGATGGCGTTGACGCGGCTGCCGTCGGGAAGACGGGCGTCAACCATCGGATTCAAGCCGTCGATGTGACGCCCGGTGGTGGCGACCATTCGCCGGATGGTTTCCAGCAGCTGGTTCTCGTCCTCGAAGCGAACGTCGGCTTTGGTGATCACACCACGGCGCTCGATGAAGATCTGGTCCGGACCGTTGACCATGATCTCGCTCACCGAGCGGTCGTGCAGCAGGCTGTCGAGCGGGCCGTAACCGACGGCGGCGCGCAGGATGATGTCGGCGAGGGCCGACTTCTCCTGGGCGTTGAGCGTGATCCCGTCTTCGAGCAGGAAGCGATCGAGGTGCGTGCGCACGGCGCGCGAGAAGGCCATCGTGTCGCCGGTCGTGAGGCCGACATCGCGGATGAGGGCGAGGCGGTCTCTGAAATCGTTCGCGAGCTTGTTCAGGTCGCGGCCCTGACGAGCCGCGGCGGCGAGGATGTCGGATCGGCGCCGCTGCGGCTGTCCGGGCGGCGCGGCCGGCGCGGCCCACATTTCGACGAACTGCATCTCGAGCAGCGAGGGCGAGGCGGCCAGGGCCGGGATGACCCGGTTCACTTCGGTCAGCCGGATCTTGATCGCAATGCCCTCGGCTTCCTGGGTGACCCCCTGCTCGATGTATGCCGCGATCCACTCGCCATCGCGGAAGCGAAGGATCGCTTTGCGCGCCTGAGTCTTGTCCCCAGGGTCAGGCTCGAGCTCGGGATCTTCGACCGACCCGAAAACGACGTACTTGATGTCGCGCGTGGGAATGAATCGTGGTCGCTCGGCGTCAGGTGTCGGGTAGAGCGGATAGCCTTCGCCGCCGTCGAGAATGCGCGAATCGGATTCACCTTCCTCGAGCCCGCCGTCGAGCCGGTGGACGACCACTTTGAAGCGCATGGGTCCACCTTCAGATTTCCCGGACGGAGGCGCCGTGACGACCTCGCTCATGCCCTAATCTCCGACCCCGGCTGGCGATCCTAACACTGGCTCGATGCGGTTCAGCTTCATTGCGAGCCGAAGCGCTCCGGTGGACGTCTGCGATCGAGCACCCATTTCGAGCCCGGCATGCGTTTGGCCACGCCCTTGACCTCAGCGGCTCGGGACGCGACCGCCGCCGCGCTGCTGTAGCTCGCCGGCTCGACCATCACGACGCCGATGGAAACCGACACCAGCGGGCTGCGGAGCATGTTTCCGTTGCGCTCTTCACTTTCGATCCATCCGCGCTCGCGATCGACGGGGTCGTACAGCGCCGGGATCGCAGCGTCGAAACGCTTGGTGATCTCACTCGCGATCGCCTCCGCAAGTTTCGGCTCGGTGAGGACGACGAAGTCATCGCCGCCCACGTGTCCGGCGAAATGCTGGGGCGAGTGATTCTCTTCGAGGACCTCGAGGATGATCGTCGCCAGAGTCTTGATCACGTCGTCGCCGCGAAGGAATCCGTAATGGTCGTTGTAGCTCTTGAACGTGTCGATGTCCGGATAGAGGACCGCGAAACGCTGTCCATGCGCGAGGCGGCGGGTGATCTCGCGCAGGATGTCGCTGTTGCCGCTCATGCCGGTAAGCGGGCTCAGTCCACGAGCTGTGGTTGCACGCGTCATCACCGCGCGAAGACGCGCCACCAGCTCTTCCGGCATGAAGGGCTTGGTGACGTAATCGTCGGCGCCGCTCAGAAGGTGCTCGACCTTGTCTTTCAAGGAGTCGCGCACGGTCAGGAACACGACCGGAATCAGCCGAGTCCGGAAGTCCCCACGAAGCTCGTTCATGATCTCGTCGCCGGTGACGTCGCCAAGCATCAGGTCGAGCAGGATGATGTCCGGCCGCAGCTCGACCTCCGCTTCGTGCGCGGCGCGCCCGTTGTTCACGGTCACGCACTCAAACCCTGCGCGCTCGAGCACGCGCTTCACCAGCCGTAGAACCTGGTCGTCGTCGTCGACCGCGAGCACCATGTCGCGATGCACCAGGACCGCGTGGTGGCGATCGATGGCCGGGCGGTCGGCGATGCTCACGCTCCGTCCTCGTGTCCGCGACGCGGCAGTTTCTCCGTGAGCGCGATCGCGCGCTCGGCTGCGCTGCGGATCTCGTGAATGTCCGCCTTGATCGCCTCCGGATCGTTCGTCTCGTCGGCGATCAGCTCGCTGTAATTCACGATCACGGCGAGCAGGTTGCGAAACTCGTGGATCAGCGCTCGGGTCGGGTCTTCAGCCATCGGTCCGCTCACAGCCGCTTCACCAAATGCCAGGAATTGACATCGCCATGGCGCTCGTAACCCAGCTGGTCGAGAATCGATCGGGCGATGGCGAGGCCGCGGCCCCGCTCGCTTTCGTGTCCAGGCATCTCGTTTGTCAGGTGCTCATGTGCGGCAGCGCCACGGTCCGTAAAAGTGGCCTCGGCCGTGTGGCCGTCGTAACGCAGCACGTACTCGACCTGATGGTCGGTGCCGACGGGGCGTCCGTGCGTCAACACGTTGCCTCCGATCTCGCCGAGGGCAATCTCGAAGAGCATGAGGGGGCGGTCGTCGACAGGTCGCTCCAGCGTGTCGCGCAGGTTCGCGAGCGACCTGTGGATGAGGTCGAGTCCGGGATCGACTTCGGTGAGAAATGCCCGAAACTCAAATTTCTCCTGATTACCCTCCAAGGCTTAAAGCCCGGTGAGGGCTTCCTCGACGGTCGCGTAATACGGAAAGACGCGGTCGAGCGTCGTCAGCTCGAGCACGACCCGAACCTGCTGGGTGGGTGCGGCCAGGCGAAGCTCGCCTTCTTTGCTGCGAATCTGCTTCAGGGCGGCGATCACCGATCCCAGGCCGGTCGAGTCGACGAAGCTCACGCCTTCGAGATCGATCACGACTTTCGGCGATCCGGCCACCGTCGCGTCGTTGATGGCGTCTTTCAAGATCGGCGCGCCGGCCACGTCGAGCCGCCCAGTAGGGGCGACCACCGTGGCGCCGTTGTCAGCCTGGCGAGTCTGGATTTCGAGGGCCATTTGCAGCCGGAAGAGCATATGGCAGATAGTCCCGACTTCAGCCCACTTGAGGTGGCCAACCGCGGCCACGATTGCGGATCGTCCGGACCATCCGCGATTTTCGGCCGCGTTGGCACGCTTTGGTCCGGACTATCCGTGTAAAACTCCAGCCCGTGACCGGAAGTCCGGCGGCGGAACGAGTGCTCGTGGTCGACGACGACGAGGCCCTGGCCAGGGTCACCTGCCGAGTGCTGAGGTCCCGAGGCTTCGAGTGTGACGTCGCTCTTTCCGGCGCAGAAGCCAGGAAGCTGGTTGAGGCGCAGGACTACGCGATCGCGCTCCTCGACGTGAAGCTGCCCGACGAGTCAGGCTACGGGTTGCTCGAGGAGCTTCGCGCCACCCGGCCGGACATCGCCATCGTGATGATCTCGGGCGTCGACGACCCCGAGCTTGGAAGAGCAGCGCTCGAGCACGGCGCCTATGCCTACCACGTCAAACCGGTGGGCGGGACGCAGCTGTATCTGCTGGTCGTCAACAACTTGCGCCGGCGCGCGCTCGAGATCGAGAACCGAGCCAACGTCGAGCGGCTCGAGGGGTTGCTGCGCGAACGAGCCGAGCAAATGCGTCGAGCGGTCGAGCTCCAAGCGGGGATGCTGCCCCCACCTCCATACAAGGAACGTGGTTTCGAGGTCGCGGCGCACTTTACGGCTGCGCGCGAGATCAGCGGCGATTTCTACGACTGGTACTGCACGCCAGACCAGCGCTTCATGGTCACGCTCGGTGACGTCATGGGTAAGGGCCTGCCAGCCTCGTTGATGATGGCGACGGCACGGGCGGCGTTGCGTGGTGCTGCGTCGGTTGAGCCGATGGACGTGGGCTTGAAGCAAGCCGCCGAGGTCATGTCGGCGGCGCTCGAGGTCAACAACGCGTATGTGACTGTCTTCCACTGCCGCTTCGATCCGGACAGCGGCCGGCTCGAGTACATCGACGCCGGGCACGGGCACGCCCGGTTGCTGCGGGGTGGGACCGGTCAAGAGCTGCTGCCCCTTCGCAGCCTGCCGATTGGAATGTTTCCCGATGCTCCGTACTCAGTCGGAAGCGCGATCCTGAATCCTGGCGATTCGTTGGTGGTGTTTTCGGATGGGTTGCTCGACCTGCGCCCCGACCTGGCCACCAAAGACGTCCACCTGCCGTACGAGGTGCGGCGCGCCACCTCCGCGCAACAGATGGTCGACGCCCTGGCTCAGGGAGCGAGAGGCAGAGAGTTGTTCGACGACGTGACCGTGGTCGCGCTGAGGCGGACCGGCTAGCGCTCCGCCGCCATTTCTTTGGCCGCCATCCACCGCTCGAGCACGGCGGCGACGATGTGCAGCTTGAGCGGTTTCGTTATGTAGTCGTCCATCCCCGCGGCCAGGCATCGCTCACGCTCACCATCCAGGTTGTCGGCAGTCACGGCGATGATGGGGATGTGACGTCCGCCGCGCTCGTTGCGGCGCATGCGCCGGCTGGCCTCGTATCCGTCCATCTCCGGCATCTGGCAATCCATGAAAACCATGTCGTAGCGGCCGTTCGCCACCATCGACACGGCTTCACCGCCCGTTCCGGCGACGTCGACTTGATAGCCAAGGCGTTCGATCATTCGCACCGCGACTTTCTGGTTGGCCGCGTTGTCGTCGACCACCAGCACGTGCCCGTGCTTGGGAGTGGTCGAGACCAGCTCCTCGGCCGCGGCCTCGGGGGGTGCGTGCCGGGTGATGACCGTCTGCAAGACGTCGAATAGCTGGGACGGCCTGATCGGCTTGACCATCTCCGCGTCGACACCGGGCAGCGGCTTTTCCGACCGGCCCGCAGACGTGAGGAGCACCACCGGCAGGTTGCTCAAGGCCGACTCCTTTCGAATCTGCGCCGCAACCTCCGCGCCGTCCATCTCGGGCATCATCAGATCGACGATGACAACGTCGATGCGATCGTCGCCGGTGGCTGCCTTCCGCAGCTCGGACAGAGCCTCCTGTCCGCTGCCGAAGGTTCGCTCCTTCATTCCCCACGACCTCACGTAGCGCTCGAGGATCGTGCGGTTCGTCCGGTTGTCGTCGATGATCGCGACAGCGGTCCCGGCAAGGCTGACCGGGGGGCGTTCGTGCGCCTTCAGAGCCGCCTCCCGGAACAGGGCCGTGAACCAGAAACGGCTGCCTTCACCCTTCTTGCTCTCGACGCCGATCTCGCCGCCCATCAGCTGAGTGAGCATGCGAGCGATCGCGAGCCCGAGGCCGGTTCCGCCATGGCGTCGCGTCGTCGAGCTGTCGACCTGGGGATAGACGCTGAAGACGCGCGCGATCTCTTCCTCTGTGAGGCCGATACCTGTGTCCGCCACCGAGAACTCGATCGACACCCCGGGCCCCTTCGCCTTGCGACTCTGGGCTCGTACCACGACTTCGCCCGAGTTGGTGAACTTCACTGCGTTGGCGACAAGGTTGATGAGGATCTGGCGCAGCCGGCCCGCGTCGCCGATCACGAGCTCTGGTACGTCCGGTGCCAGGTCGACGATCAGTTCGATGCCCTTGTTCGATGCCGCCTCTGCGTAGAGCTCGGCCGCTTCTTCGGCCACATGCTTGGGACTGAACTCGATGGTTTCGAGGTGCAAGCGGCCGGCTTCGATTCGCGAGAAGTCGAGGATGTCGTTGATGATCGCCAGCAGCGAGTCGCCGGACGAGCGGATCGTGTCCACGTACTCGCGCTGCTCGGCGGTGAGCTCGGTGTCGTCCAGCAAGCTCGTCATGCCGATGATGCCGCTCAGCGGCGTGCGGATCTCGTGGCTCATGGTGGCGAGGAACTCCGACTTCAAGCGAGTCATCTCCTGCAGTTCGACGTTGCGCTGCTCCAGGTTGGAAAGGAGCTCGGCTTGCTTGGCTCTGGCCGCGGCGGCGGTGTTCTGTTCGACCTTGAGCTGAGCCACGACGCGATGGACGAGGACGCCGAAAGCGACGAGCAGGAGTGCTTCGAGGACGGCGGGGGCTGGATCTCCAGTCGCTTGGTTGACGAAGGTTACGAACACCAGGTCCGCCACGCCCAGCGCCGCGCCGACGGCGAACTCCATCGTCGAGTAATAGAGAGCGAGGAAGATCAGCGGCAGCAAGACGAAGGGGAATGCGAGCACGACGCTCAGCCCAAACTGCACCTCCAGCCCGAACGCGACCGCCAGCCCGACGATCGGCGGGACCGCGCGCAGGTATCGAGGGATGCGATCCCACGGCAGCAGGACCAATGAGCTGCCCAGGACTGTGATCGGGAAAGCGATCCCAACAGCGACCGGTGTGGCCCCCAGCCAGAGTGGGTACATCGCCAGCACAAATCCGGCCACCACCGGAATCGCGGCGACCACGCCGTTCCGCGGGGCAGTGTCGATTCGCGCCAGCGGTATGATCACGAGCCCCACACCGAGCAGAAAAGCGATGCTCAACGGAAGCGATGTCACAACCGCGGTGAAGCCGTGGGCGCTGACCAGACCGACGATGGCAATGCCGAGGAAGGGATAAACCCTGCGGCTCAGACCATCTGCGTGAAGCGGAGTGTTGTGTGAATTCAAATTCAGCCGCGGGCAGCTTACATAACATCGCCGCCCCCTGAGCAGTCTCAGCGTTGGCTCATGAGAGATCTTGCGCGATGCTCGTTAACGCGGCTGAAGGTGCGCGAGCCACATCTACACTTTGTGCCCTGCGCACCTTCCAAGCCGCCAGGGGGGGCGAGGGGTCTGGGGCATTGCCGGGAACCGATCCGCGGTCGTCGACGAGGATCTGGAGCCTGGTGCGTCGTGTCACACCTTTCGCCGCCGTCGCGGCGATCTTTGCCCTCCAAGTACTGACCAACATCGGGCCGGTGGTGGCCTTTCCGCTTTATCTGGCGGTTGTCCTGGTCACGGCCCTTCAACGCAGCCGCCTGGAATCGACCGCGCTCGCGCTGATTGCAGCGGTGGCGATCTTGAGCTGGTCGTTGATCGTCAACGTCGACGTCGCGAACATCTCCGGCGCGGCGGTGCTCGGCGCGCTTTTGGTCGGGCTCGCCATCGGATCGGAGGAGATGGTCCGCCGTTCGCGTGAGGCGTCAGCGCGCGCCGAAGAGACGCTGAGCCGGCTTCGGGACAGCGAGAAGACGCTGCGAAGCGCGCTCGAGTCGACGAGCGTCGGGCTAGCGCTCGCCGATCTCGAGGGTCGGTGGCTGGAGGTGAACGAGCCCCTCGCCGCCCTGCTCGGCAGGACGAAGGCGACCCTGCTCGATACCACCCTTGCCGCGATCACCGCGCAGCCGGATCGCGCCGAGCTCGAGCACGCGCTGGCGTTGTTGCGGTTCGGTGATGTGATGCATTGGGAAGGCGAGCTGACGGCGCTCCGGCAGGACGGCCTGGCCGTGCCGGTATCCCTCTTCATCGCCCGCGTCCCAAGCGTTGTGCACGGGGAACCCGGATTGCTGGTCCAGGCGACCGATGTCTCCCTCCGCAAAAGGGCGGACGCGCTCCGAGAATGCCTCGGCGCCGCCCGCCACGTCATGGTCACCTCGGTCGATGCGGAGCGGGCGCTGCCGGAGCTGGTGTCGGTCCTGCGGTCTTTTCCCGACACAGCGGTTGCGCTGTTCTGGATGCTCGATGCAGATCGTCAGTTGCTCGTGTCCCGCTGCGCCTCACCGATGCATGAGGCCCGTTTCGCGCCTTTCCTGGAAGCCAGCCGGCGTGAATCGCCCGCCGGGGCCGGCTTGATCGGCCGAGCCTGGCAGGCGGGTGTGATCGCGGTTGATGAGGATGTCGAGCGGGCCGACTCGACGTATGCGCGCCGGGGCGTCGCCCGCGCCGTCGGACTCCGTTCTGTGGTCGCATTTCCCGCGATCTATGACGGCGAGGTGATCGGGCTGGTCGAGCTTCTGTCCGAACACGCCAGGGCTCCACGCGAGGACGAGGTCGCGCTGCTGGCGACCCTTGGGGTGGAGATCGGACAGTTCGTCGGCCGTTCACGCCTTGCGCAGGCCCTGCGCCGGAGCGAGGCGGATCACCGCGCGATCTACGAGCGCTCACCGATCGGCATCGCGCGCGTCAGCAGCACGGGCGAGCTGCTGGAGGCGAACCCGGCGCTGCTCCGGATGCTCGAGCACGATGGCCCGACCATGCGCGACAACGTTTGGCCCGACCTGCTTCGCTCGTTCGACCAGGCTGCATCGAGGCTGCGCAAAGCGCCGATGCTCGCCGGGATCACAGACGGCAGCAGCATCCAGGTGCGCGCCGCCACCGGCTCCGGCAAGTGGCTGTGGCTGCAGATGACGGCCACGTCGATTCCCGACATCACCGGCCGCCCGGAGCACGTGCTCGTGATGGTCGAAGACGTGACCACGGTGCGGGACACGTCGGACAAGTTGGAGGAGGCGCTGACGGCCCAGCGCGACGCCAACTCGAACCTCGAGAAGATCGACCGGACCAAGAGCGAGTTCCTCAGCATCGTCAGCCACGAGTTCCGGACTGCGTTGACCGGCATCCAAGGCTTCAGCGAGCTGATCCGCGACGGAGGGCTGGATCCAGACGAGGTCAAGGCTTACGGCGGCTACATCTTCAACGATGCCGACCGGGTAAACCGCTTGATCGGTGACATGCTGGACCTCGACCGCATGGAATCGGGGCGCATGACCATGCGCTCTGGCGCGATCGACATCAACGAAGTGTTGACCGAGGCGATCTCTCGCGCCGCGGCGTCATCCGTCACGGTCGAGTTCAAGTCCGACCTCGATCCTCGGCTGCCGATCGTCGCCGGCGATCGCGACCGGCTGGTTCAAGTCGTCAGCAACCTGGTCAACAACGCGGTCAAGTACTCGCCGGAGGGCGGGACCGTCACCCTGTCGAGCAGGGTCGAAGGCGAGACTGCCCTGATCAGCGTGACCGACACCGGCATCGGCATCCCCGCCGACGAGATCAGTCACGTGTTCGAACGGTTCCGCAGGGTGCGCAGCGGAGCCGCTCAGGCGATTCCTGGGACTGGCCTTGGCCTCACGATCGTTAAGCAGATCGTGGAGATGCACGGGGGCAAGATCTGGGTCGAGAGCGCGCTCGGGCACGGCTCGTCGTTCCATTTCACGATCCCGCTGGCCGCCGACGGTGCGGTCGCAGCGCAGCTCCGCCATGGCTGAGACGCGTGGCCCGCGCACAGTGCTGGTCGCCGACGACAACGAGGTGGCGCAACGACTGTGCAAGCGCGTCCTCGAGAAGGCGGGGTACGCGGTGCTGATCGCGGCTGACGGTCTGCAGGCCGTCGACATCGCTCTGGCACAGCGCCCGGCGATGATTCTCATGGACGTCGCCATGCCGGGCATCGACGGATTGGAGGCGATGAGCCGGATCAAAACCCAGATTCCCGGCATGCCTGTGGTGATCGCGAGCGCGCACTCGATGGCGAGCGACCGGGAGCGATTTCTCGCCGCCGGCGCCGACAACGTGTTGAGCAAACCGTTTCGACTTGCCGACCTCGTGTCAATCGTCGACAACCTCGCTGGAGCGCTTAAGTGAAAGACCTCACGGGGACGCGGCTGGGCCAGTACGAGATCGTCGAGAAGCTGGGCGGAGGCGGCATGGCGTTGGTGTACCGCGCGATCCAGCAGCCGCTCGGCCGCGAAGTCGCCCTGAAAGCCCTGTCATCGGAGCTGTTTCAGGACGATGGGTTCGTCAAGCGGTTCGAGTCAGAGGCCAAGACATTGGCGAAGCTCGACCATCCGAACATCCTCCCGATCTACGACTTCGAAGTGCTCGACGGGACCGCGTTCCTGACCATGCCGTTGATTCGCGGCGGCACGCTGCGCGACATCTTGAATCGCGGTGTGATGGATCCACTTGCGGCTTGGAGATATCTGCGCGAGATCGGCGATGGACTGCAGCACGCGCACGACGCGGGGATCGTGCACCGCGACCTGAAACCGACCAACGTCTTGATCCATCAAGACGGGCGGGCGATGCTCGCCGACTTCGGGCTGGCGCGCGGCGCGGGACAACCCACGCACCTGACCACGATCGGGCTGGCGATCGGGACTCCCGGATACATGGCGCCAGAGCAGGTGATGGGTCACGACGTCGATCGACGCGCGGACATCTACGCGATGGGCGTGCTGTGTTTCGAGATGCTGACCGGACGTCTTCCTTATATCGGCGCGAACCGCATGGAGGTGGCGTACGCGACTGTCAACTCGCCGATCCCGTCGGCGGTGAAGATCAACGCCAATCTGCCGGACGAGCTCGACACGCTGTTCGAAAAGGTGCTGGCCAAGGATCCGGCGCAGAGGCCACAGTCCGTGCGTGATCTGCTGGGAATGATGGCCAAGCTGCCACAGCGGCGCACGGCTGCGCAAGGTGCTGTGGCTGCGCCGGCCGCAGCCGCTTCCGCGACTCCGACGGGTGGAGTTGCGGTCCTGCCCAAGCCGGCGACCGCCGCAGGATCCGATACCGCGTCGATCCGTGTTGTCACGCCGCATGGCGTGCCTGCGCCACCTCCTCAGAACTTCCATGGATCACCGCCGCCAACGCCCACCGCGGCGGGCTACTCGACCATCCGCACGCTCGAGCTGATGGGCGTGCGTCCCGCGCGCGCACGCGGGCGCTTCATTCTCAACTCGTATTTCAGCAACTACGTGCATGTGGCACGGGAGGCCGCTGGAGATCGATGGCCGGAAGTCGCGTACGCCGCCGGGCTCGTTCAGTACATCGAGCAGGATGCGCCCCACGACGATCAGCTTTCTTCGCCGGTCGAATCGTTGAGTCGATTGAATGATGCATTCGAGACGATCTTTGGACCAGAAGGCGAAGACGTGATTCGTGCATGGGGCCGGCGGGCGACAGAACGCTGGCTCGCCGAGGGTCGAAGTGGAATGGGCGGCGCGCGGCGTTTTGTGCCCGGCCGTCAGCGCAAGCTCGCAGGCGTGGTTCGGAATTTCACCGAGGCGATGGACAACGTGCGCGGAGAGCACACTCATTCGTGGCTGCAGGTTGACGAGCACCAGTTCTGGCTCGTCAACTTCTCCAACATGTTTGCGCTCGGCCGGATCAAGACGGTCAAGTCGTGCTACGTGTGGACATCGGCGATTGAAACGATTCTTCGCTGGGCCGGGCTGGCAAACGACTGGTACGTGGAAGAGGTTGAGTGCGGCTCGGTGACCGGGACGTTCGACTGCGCGTACGCGATCCGGTCATCGCAGGCCTGAGCCCGCAAACCCGCGAGCGCCGGCGTTTGCGTCATTGAAATCGAGTTGAGACGCGCGTGCCGGCATCGGCGTGTATCGAGCTCGGCTGCTAAAGCAAGAAGGCCCTCCACCGGGGGGCAGAGGACCTTCAGAAAGGAGGGAGGGTTAGGTTGGGACCTGAGGTCATGTTACCGCCCACAAGGCGACTGTGCGCGAGGGAAATTCGGAGCTTTAGAGTCGTTGCGTGGCTCGGTTCGCAATCGACCTGACCGCGACCTGGCGCCCGCAGCGGGTGGGCATGGTCACGGTTTCCATCGAGCTTGCGAAAGCCCTGATCGCCAATCGCGGTAAAGACCAGTACACGATTCTATGCAGTCGTGAACGGCCGCCCGAGCTCGAGGGTCTCGCATGCGAGGCCGTATTCGCGCCCTACCGGCACGAGGTTCCGCTGAAGACGCGTTGGATTCCGGCCATCGAACCACAGCTCGGCTGTGACGCCATCCTCTATCCGTACTGGCCCAGCCCGCCGCTGCGCAGAGCTGGCGCGCCGCCGGCTGCGGTGTTCGTGCACGATCTTGCGTTCCGCATCACCCCATCAGAGGTTCCCTGGCAGCAGCGCCTTTACATGGGTGCGACGCTTGGTCGCTCGCTGAGAGATGCGGCCGCAATTCTTGTCCCGTCGGAAGCGACAAAGCGGGACCTGATGCGGTTCTATCGCGGACCAGGGATGGAAGAAAAGACCGAAGTCGTGCCCGAGGGATTGACTCCGGCCGCTCCTGCGGGGGCACTGCCCGAGGGAATCGAGCCTGGCTACGTGCTTGCGGTGGGAACCATCGAGCCGCGAAAAAACTATCTGCGTTTGCTCGCGGCCTACCGCCGGCTTCGCAGCGGCACGCTCCCGTTCATCATCAACGGGCGGCCGGGCGTGCCCCAGCTCGTCATCGCCGGTCGGCCTGGATGGGCCTATGGCGACACGCTCATCCGCATTCGCCAGGAGCCGGGCGTGAAGTATCTCGGTCACGTCGACGAGGCGACGCTGAGCGCGCTGTACGAATCAGCTTCCGTGCTCGCTTATCCCAGCGTTTACGAAGGATTCGGGCTGCCGCTGCTCGAAGCGATGTCGCGCGGCCTGCCGGCCGTCATCGGTTCCGCAGGGGCACTCCCGGAGCTCGCCGACGGAGCCGCGATCGCAGTCGATCCCCAGAACGAAACGGCGATCGCCGAAGCGCTCGAGCGCCTGCTCGCGCAGCCCGATTTGCGTTCGAAGCTCGGGGAGGAAGGGAAGAGCCGCGCCGCAAGTTATACGTGGGAAGGCGCCGCGAAAAAGACGCAGGCGGTGTTGACCCGAATCGCAAGCAACGCAGCGCGTAAGGTGGCGTAGATGACTCGACGGATAGCGGTAGAGCTGATCGGTGGACAGGCCATTGCCAGGTCGCTCGACGTCCATCGTTTCGAGGTGCGGGGCGGCGATCCTGACGTCATCCTGGCCGCGACCGACGAGCCGATCGGTGAGGGGCGCGCACTGCAGCTCAGGGAATTCGTGCGCAAAGGCGGTGGACTCGTGGTGGTCCACGGCACGCTGGCAGCTTGGTCTTCGCTCGATCCGATCCAGGAGATGGCGGGCTGGATTCCAACCGGCCCTGCGCCGGCGACCGAGCTGGTCCTGAGACCGAATCCTGATCATCGCGTCACCCAAAACCTCGACCCCGAGTGGAGAGTGCGCGACGAGCTGTATCTCTCGGAAGGCCCGCCGCTCGACGCAGACCTTCTCGTCCGCACGAGCTGGCGTTTCACGGATCAGGTCGTCGCGTATGCGCGACAGTGTGGTGAGGGCCGCTTCGTCTATATGGGTTTGAGCGCGTATCAAGACTCGAGCTTCCAGACGCTGCTCGCGCGATCGCTGATCTTTGCCGCGGGAACTCAACCGGTCGAGCCGGCAGGTGTGGGCCTGCTCGGTTATGGCGCGATCGCACGCGATCACGCGGCTGCGATCACCGCCGTCGGCGGACTGCGTCTAGCGAGCATTTGCGATCTGTCGGTGGAGCGACGCCAGCTCGCGGCACGCGAATGGTCGGTGCGCACCCATCCGCGCCAGCAGGACCTGCTTGAAGATCCCGACGTGGCGGTGGTCGTGGTCGGCACCCCACCCAGCGCGCACACCGAGCCGGTGCTGGCAGCGCTGGAAGCCGGCAAGCACGTGGTTTGCGAGAAGCCGTTCACGTTGCGCGCGGAGGACGCCGACCGGATGATCGACTCCGCAGTCTCACGCGGGCTCACGCTGACGGTGTACCAGAGCCGGCGGTGGGATCCGGACTACCTCGCGGTTCGCAACGCCGTCCGATCGGGCCAGATCGGTGACCTCTTCTACATGGAGTCATTCATCGGCGGTTTCGAGCACCCGTGCGACTACTGGCACAGCCATGAGCCGATCTCGGGCGGAACGATTTACGACTGGGGCTCGCACTATTTCGACTGGATCCTGGGGCTGTTCGATGACCGTGTGACTTCTGTGTCGGCGCAGGCGCACAAACGCGTGTGGCACGACGTTACGAATGCCGATCAAGTCCGCGTCGATCTGACCTTCAACGGCGGTCAGCAAGCGAGCTTTTTGCAATCCGATGTCGCCGCAGCGCGCAAGCCGAAGTGGTACCTGCTGGGAACACAGGGCGCGATCGTCGGCGAATGGGTCGACGCAGCAGTGCCGGCCGATTTTCCTGCGAACGTGAAGGTGTTTCGGCCCACGGGCGAAGAGCGGCTCGCACTCGCAAGGCGTGACGACCACGGCTTTTATCGGAATCTCGCCGATCACCTCGCCTGGGGTGAGCCGCTCGCCATCCCCGCACAGGAGGCGCGCCGCAACGTTGCGGTCATGGAAGCCGCCACACAATCGATCGCTCGAGGCGGCGAGCTGCTCAAGGTCTCGATATAGAACGCCGCTTGCGCTGGGGGATCCTCGGCGCAGCCGATATCGCTCGCAAAGCGCTGCTTCCCGCGATTGCCGCATCTCGCAACGGAGCGATCGTGGCGATGGCAAGCCGCGAACCGGAGCGGGCGAAAGCGATGCTCTATCCGTATCCCGAGGCTCGGGCCTGCAGCACGTACGAAGACCTGATCGCGGACGAGAGCGTCGAGGCGATCTACATCCCGCTTGTGAACAGCCTGCACCTGGAGTGGAGCGTGCGCGCACTGGAGGCAGGCAAGCACGTGCTCTGCGAAAAGCCACTCGCCATGAACGCGCACGAGGCCGAAACCATGGCCGGGGCTGCGAAGCGGTCCGGCAAGCTCTTGATGGAAGCCTTCATGTACCGGATGCACCCGGACACGAGTTCGTTCATCAAGTCGATCGCCGAGCCGATTCACGTTCAGGCGAGCTTTGGCTTCAACCTGCATGACCTCGCGAACTACAGGCTCCGGGCCGAGCTGGGCGGTGGAGCGCTGCTCGACGTCGGATGCTACGCGGTCAACGTCTCGCGGTGGATTCTGGGCGAGCCGGTGGACATTTCCGCCCGCCTTCACATGAATGACGCCGTGGACATGACCGTGAGTGCGCTGCTCGAATTCTCGGAAGGTCGCACGGCGTCGATCTGGGCGAGCTTCGAATCACCTGAAGAGCAGCAGCTGCGCGTCATCGCCAAAGACATCGTGCACGCGCGCGCCCGTCCGTTCACTTCGCGCCACGATCCGTGGGATCCATATCAGATCATGGTCGAGTCGTTCGGGGACAGCATTCTCGACGGAAGGCCGCAGCCAATCCCAATCGAAGGCTCGATCGCAAATATGCGGGTGCTAGATCGGATTCGCGAGGTCGCCACGCAAGCCGGATAGCGGCTTCATGACGAATTCCGAGGCCGAGACTTCACTCAAGTCTTTGATGCCGTTCTCGAGCAGCTGACGCGCCGCGTCGGGATCTCCATTTTCTGAGGTGTAGTCGCAAAGATGCCGGCGGGGATGGGCAAAGCTGTTGCGGAGCACCGCGTCAGTCGTGTGCGGAGCACCAAACCAATTAATCGGTTTCTCGCCGATCTTCTCGTAAAGCTCAAGAATCTCGGTGAGCAGGTGATCTGCGCGAGCCGAAGCGTCGGACAGGGGCGTACCGATCCCATGCGGCAGCTCCGCCTCGTTGATCGCATCGGCGTTGCCAGGCGGATCGTAAGGTTGATCGTTCGCGATGGCAGCGAGCGCGTCACGCATGCGCTCACGCCACATGCCGATGTGGAACATGACGAGTGAAGCGGGCCAGCCCTTGGGCGCCCGTTCCGATTCACGCGCTCGATCGACGAACTCCTGCTCGGCCCGGCGTTCGCTTTCCAGCACACGCCGCACCCGCGACTTCTCGATCTCAGGCAGGGGTCATGTCCAGAGTCTGTGTGCCTTTGAGCGTGAGCGGCCCGCTCAGGAGCGGGTTTGGCGTGGCGCCAGGCGCTGTCGTGAAGTTGAGAGTGGCGTCGATCGTATCCGTCTGGTGAGTCTTCACGATGCGCTTTGCACCTGCGTCGACCCACGACGTCACGGTCGATGCGTCGGTGCCATTGATCGCAAATCCCGTCACGCCGGACGAACCGCCGGTCGGAAACAGCTCGCTTCCACCCTGCGTGGTGGAGTCGAGCTTGAGATTGATCGTGGTGTTGATACTCGAGTCCACGACCGATGTATTCACGCTGCCGACCTTCTCATCCTTGGTGTACTTGTTCGTCGACGTGACGTGAATCGATCCCGACCCTACCGGCGCATTCTCGTCGAAGTCCTTCGTCCACGTGTCACCGACCTTCACCGGTTTGTCAGGAAGGATCGCGGAGAGCAGTCCACCTTGACTGCCTGAGATGCCCGGAACTCCGACGCTGCCCTGAATCGCGTTTCCATTGATGCTCACCACGTGCCCATCGGGCCCGACCTTCATCTCGATGCTCGTGGTGGTGCTGGTGTTGGTTGTGTTGGTCGTGCCGTTTGCCGTCGTCTTCACCACAAGATTCGTCAGGTCGACATTGAGGTCGGCAATCCCACTCGAGTCGACTGACTTGACGGTCATCTTTTCGTCCGCCGAGAGGTCGACGTTGACAGGGATGCTCATGCTTTGAAGACCCACGGTGTAGTTCAAAAGGCCGTGGAAGTGATATTTGTACGTGTCGCCGGCCTTGTATCCGAGCGTGATCGCGTGGGCTGAATTTCCAACGTTGACCGAAGCACACGCCGCGATCAAGAGAAAGCCGATGAGTGCAAGTCGCTTCATGACACCGCTCACACTACGCTACCCCGCCGGTTTTTCGACCTCTACAAGTACAGGTTCGGCGGGCGGTGGTTCGGGCGGATTCAAGACGGAAACTGGCACGATCTGGCGGAAGCGCCTCAAAGCTTGCTCCCAATCCGCCAGCAGGTGCGCCGCCAGCCGGCTCTTGGTCCGGAGGTGATGCTCTTCGACCAGCGCGCGCAGCTCCTCGCGGTCCTCTTGCGGAACTTCGCGCGCGATGACGCTGTCGGCGTTCAGCTGCAGGAAATCGATGGCGTATGCGACGCCGCCCGTCATTCCCGCCCCCGTGTTCCACCCGACAGGCCCCAGCGAAACGGCGACTCCGCCGGTCATGTACTCGCAGAAATGATTTCCAGCACCTTCGATCACGGCCGTGGCGCCCGAGTTTCGGACGCAGAACCGCTCGCCAACGCGGCCGGCGATGAACAGCTTGCCGGCGGTGGCTCCATACGCGATCGTGTTGCCCGCCAGCACCGGGTCGGTGGCACCATCGTCCGAGAACGGCCGGATCGTGATCACCCCGCCGCCCATGCCTTTGCCGACATAGTCCTGAGCTTGTCCTTCGAGCGTCACCTCGACGCCTTCGGGCAGGAATGCTCCGAAACTCTGCCCCGCACTGCCGCGATAAAAGCGGTGGTCGCCTGACGCGAGCGAGGCGCCTACCGACCGATCCGCGTTTGCGATGTGACCCGATGCCGGGGGTGACGACGGTTCGTCTCCATTGCGCTCCGCCACCCGCTTGCGCGGCTGCGACGCGTCCGTCGTCGCCAGCACATAGGAGAGGTCGAGAAATGTGCTCTCGCTGGATTCGAGCAGCTCGACGCGGCCCACGATTTCGTCGAGGGTTCGCGCGCCGGCGCGCGAGAGTTGTTCGCGCACCTCCTCGGCCAGCAAGAGCAGGTAGTTCACGACGTCTTCTGGCCGGCCGGCGAACTTCGCGCGCAAGTCTTCGCGCTGCGTTGCGATACCCGTCGGACATGTGTTGAGGTGACACTGACGCGCCATATCGCAGCCAAGTGCGACCAGCACTCCCGTACCGAATCCGAACTCTTCAGCACCGAGCATCGCGGCAATGACGACGTCGCGGCCGCCGCGCAGGCCGCCGTCGGTTCGCAGAGTGACGCGATCTCGCAGGCGGTTTTCGACCAGCACTTGCTGTGTTTCCGCAAGTCCGATCTCCCAAGGGGTGCCGGCGTTTTTGATTGAGGAGAGCGGTGATGCGCCCGTGCCACCGTCGTGGCCCGAAATCAGGATGTAGTCGGCGCGCGCTTTTGCTACACCGGCGGCGATGGTGCCGACGCCAGACTCGGAGACGAGCTTCACTCCGACCCGGGCGCGCGGATTCGCGGTCTTCAGGTCGTAGATCAGCTGCGCCAGGTCTTCGATCGAATAGATGTCGTGGTGGGGTGGGGGCGAGATCAGCTGCATGCCCGGCTGCGCGTGGCGCAAACGCGCGATGAGGCTGGTGACCTTGATCCCCGGCAGCTGCCCGCCCTCCCCCGGCTTGGATCCCTGGGCGATCTTGATTTCCAGCTCGTCCGCCCGCTTCAAATATCGCGGCGTCACTCCAAAGCGAGCGGAGGCGACTTGCTTGATTCGGTTGTCGCGGCGAACCGGTCCGTCGTCGGTGTAGAAATCGGGATCTTCGCCGCCTTCGCCTGAGTTGGAGCGCGCCCCCAGCTGGTTCATCGCGATGGCCAGCGCTTCGTGCGCTTCCGGCGACAGCGCGCCCAATGACATGGCGGTGCTGATGAATCGTTTGACGATCACGTGCGCCGGCTCCACGTCTTCGAGCGGAGCGGGCTGTGCGGCTTCCTTGATGTGGATCAAGTCGCGCAGCGATTGCGGCCCATCCATCGTCGACAGGCGCCTCCACTCCTTGTAAGCGCCCGCGTCCGCGGTTTGCGCGGCCTTCTGCGCCGCGCGCACGGCCAGCGGGTTGTACGTGTGGTGCTCACCGGCTTTCCGAAAGCGCACCCGGCCGTGATCGGGCAGCGCCGCGGGTCGTGTGCGGGTCAATCGCTCGAGGTCCTCGAAATTCAGACCGCCGACACGCGACGGAACGGCCGGAAAGCAAAGCTCCATCACTTCGGCGCCCAGGCCCAGCGCTTCGATCACCTCTGCGCCGCGGTAGCTGGTGACGCACGAGATGCCCATCTTGGCCATGACTTTCAAGAGTCCGGCTTCGAGCGCCTTTCGATAGTGCGGCGCGCCTTCATCGCCGACCGTGGCGAATCCGAGATAGGGATGGACCGCGCTCGCCCCGATCGTGATCAGGCACGCCAGGTCGTGCACATCGACCACATCGCCTGCAATTGCGACGATGTCTTTGGCCATCCGCTGCCCGCTCGCCAGCAGGTGCTCGTGCACCGCGCCGACTGCGAGCGCCATCGGCACCGGCATCCGCCCGGGTCCCGCGCGGCGATCGCTCAGCGCAATGACGCCAGTGGCTTCGTCGGCCTCGCGACACAGCCGGAGCAGCGCTTCACGCAGCGATTCGCCGGGCGAACAGGTCGCGTCGAGCACCACGGCGTCTTCGAGCACTCTTGCCAGCTCCGCTGCGCCGAGCAGCGGAGACTCGAGCTCCAACAATTGGCCGTTCGACGGGACGGCAGGATGGTGGCGGCGCAGCAGCTCGCGATCGACGCCGCCTTCCGGTTCGAGCGTGCCGTGACGCGAGCCGAGAAGCGTCCGCAGCGACATGACCGCTTTCTCGCGTAGTGGGTCGATTGCGGGATTGGTGACCTGGGCGAAGCGCTGGCGCAAGTACCCATAGATCCGGCGCGGCGTGCGCCCCAGAGCGGCGATTGGAATGTCGTCGCCCATCGAGTACACGGGCTCCGCGCCCGACTCGGCCATTGCGGTGACGACGAATTTCACGTCCTCGAATCCCCAGCCATGCAGTGATTGATGAACCGGCAAGTCCTCCAACGGCTCGAGCTCGACGTGATGACGCTCCACCGGAATCAGCGCACGGTCGGCGAGCAGGCGGTAGTCATGGCGTGATGCGGCCCGCTCTTTTGCATCCTCGTCTCGAAGCACCGAGCCGTCGCGGGTGTCCACCAGAAGCATCTGGCCCGGACCCAACCGGCCGCGCTCGATGACGTCTTCGGGATCCATCGTGACGACGCCGGCTTCGGATGCTGCAGCCACGATTCCGGATCGAGTGCGCTGCCACCGCAGCGGTCGAAGTCCATTGCGGTCGAGCGCGGCGCCCACCACGATGCCGTCGCTGAAAGTGAGCGCAGCCGGACCGTCCCACGGCTCGAAACGGATCGACTGGTAGCGGTAGAAATCACGGACCGGAGCGGCCAGGTCACCGCGACCTTCCCAGGCGTCCGGCACCAGGCTCATCAGCGCCTCGGAGACTTCCCAACCTCGGTCCACGAGCAGCTCGAGCGCGTTGTCGAGCGAGGCAGAGTCGGAACCTTCACGCCAGATCGCTCCTTGCAGCTCGGGCTCGAGCTCGGCTTCGCGAGCCCGCATCCACGCGCGGTTCCCGGTGATCGTGTTGATCTCGCCGTTGTGCGCCAGCATTCGCATGGGCTGCGCCAGCCGCCAGTCCGGCATGGTGTTGGTGGAGTACCGCTGATGAAACACGCACAGCCGGCTCTCGCATGCCTCGTCGCGCAGGTCCACGTAGAAATCGGCCAGGCGGGTGCCGGCCATCAATCCCTTGTAGACGACGGTTCGGCTCGAGCACGACGGCAGGTACATCCGGACGGCGTCCCGGTCTGCCTGGCGTTCGGCCTGGCGCCGAGCCCGATAGAGTGCGTGCTCCCATTCGTCGGGGCCGAGACCAGGGTTGGGGATCAGTCCGTGCCAGATCACCGGCATGGTCTCTTGCGCGCGCTCGCCCAACGACGATTCATCGACCGGCACGCGTCGCCATTCGACCGAGCGCATGCCCGCTTCGCGCAGCGCCTCGCCGGCGACTCGCCGGGCCTGCGGATCCCACTCGAAAAGCACGGCCACCGCGTGCGGTCCGAGGAGGCGCTCCGGGATCTGGATCAAAACCCCGGCACCGTCGCCGCTCTTGCCGTCCGCGTCGAGCCCGCCGCGGTGTGCGACCCGGGCAAGGGCCTCGACGCCCAGACGGACCGCATCGTGGCCGAGTCCGGGCGTGGAGACAAATCCGATGCCGCACGCGGCCCGGCCGCCGGGAACATCCCCCGGCCAGGCGTGGCGCGTGCGAGGTAATGCTGGGGGCACTGAGAGTCGAAGCGTACGGAGGGACCAGCTCGCCGGCTAGTGTGTGGGAGACAAATAACGGCGCGAAATTGTTATGCGGTTGCTACATTGGGAATGTGCCGCGGGCGCCTCGTCGGACTAGGGCGGCCTAGGCGGCCGTGCGCCCCGCTCGATTCTCGACTTAGGCCCGCGTCACATTGGGAATGTGCCGCGGGAGCTTCGTCGGAC
This sequence comes from Candidatus Dormiibacterota bacterium, assembly GCA_035538475.1. Classification (GTDB taxonomy): domain Bacteria; phylum Chloroflexota; class Dormibacteria; order Dormibacterales; family Dormibacteraceae; genus 40CM-4-65-16. Next base: position 37,869 of record DATLKH010000373.1, read on the forward strand.
TAGAGCGGCCTAGGCGGCCGGGCGCTCAGCGCCGAAGCCGTCGTCGACTCCTGCGCGCGCTCGGTCACGCATCTACGGGATGCGCTCCTTCGCGTGCTCGTCGTCTCCTTGGCTCCGGCCGCCGATGCCGCTCGATTCTCGACTCAGGCCCGCGTCACATTCCCAGCAGCTGCTGCACGCGTAGGGCAACCGACAGGTTCAGTCGAGTCTCGGGGTCTTCCAGGTCCAGACCGGTGATCTCGCGAATTCGATCGAGCCGGTAGCGCAGCGTATTGGGATGGACGCGAAGGTGCTGTGCCGCCTGCTGCTGCTCCCCCGTCTCGAGGTAGGCGCGGAGCGTAGCCACCAATGCTCCTTTACGCGCGCTGTCGTGCTCGATCAGCGGACCGAGGTGTCGATGGCTGTAGTCGACCAATCGCTCGTCGCTCACGGCCGCCAGCAGTCCCGTGAGGCCGAGCTCGGGCACGGCGACCACCTGACTCCAGCGTTTGAAGCGCGCGAGCGACTCCATCACCGAAGTCACTTCGCGGAGCGCGCCCTGCACTCCGGCGGGCGCTTCGACAGGTGCGCTGAATCCAACCGACACCGTGAATCCTGGCTTCCAGTCGGCGACCGCCTGGCGGATCTGGAGGCCGAGGGCGCGGCTGCGGGCCTGGTGATCGACCTGTTCTGGGCCGAGCGGCAGCAGGGCGACGACCTGGTCCGAACGGCCTTGCAGGAGGGCGCGCGGGTATGTGGCGCGAACCACGTTCGCGACCCGGCGCAGGAACTCGCGCTTCAGCGCTTGGATCGCGTCTTCGGAGATCTGCCGAGCCCGGTTGAAGCCGCGAAAGTCGTCGATGTCGACGAGCATCACGATGTGGCCGCCGTGCAGCGGGTAGCCGACGTGCCGGGCGCGGCGCTGGGCGGCGGATTCGTCCCCATAGGTGCCGTGCAGCAGGTCTTCGAGAAACTCGCCGCGGACGCGGTTCTCGACCTCGGAGAGCTCATGTTCTTTGGCCAGCGAAAGGGCGAGCACCAGCGCGGCCTGCTCGATCGCCATGAACGCCAGCTCTTCGTTGTGCGGTGGATGGTCGAGGATGGAGATGTAGCCGAGCACCTGGTTGGCGGCGAAGATCGGCGCGATCAAGCGCGGGCGCGACATGCCGAGGTGGGGGAAAGCGGGAACCTTGACCGGGCCGCGCTTGGCCTCGACTTCGCGCAGCATGCGCTGGATTTGCGGATCGAAGAGCACGCGCTGCGGTGTGCCCTGGCGCATGATCGTTTCCTTCCGGTGCGGGTCCGCGCTTCCGCCGGCGTGGGCGAGCAGGTGGAA
>DATLKH010000374.1:0-4132 GCA_035538475.1 Candidatus Dormiibacterota bacterium
TCCACGGCCCTGTCCGAATCGGGGACGCTCTCGCAGACGATCACGCCCTTGCCGCGGGCGAGGCCGTCGGCCTTGACCGCCACTCTGCCTTCGCGTTCGCGCGCCCACGACTTCGCGCTCGCCGCGTCGGTGAAGACTTCGAAGCCGGCGGTGGGGATGCCCGCGTTTTTCATGAGCGCTTTGGCGAACGCTTTGCTCGACTCGATCCGGCCGGCGCCGCGATTGGGGCCGAACACGGGGAACCCTGCGTGGCGCAGCGCATCGCCGACGCCCGCATCGACTGCGGCTTCCGGTCCAAGCACGCACAGGCCGATGCGTTCGCGCTTCGCGAAATCGACGAGGCGGACGACGTCGGCCGCGGCGATCGGAATGTTGCGCGCCATTCCTCCCGTCCCACCATTGCCGGGCGCGCAGTAGACCCGCTCGACCAGCTCGGACTGGACGCACTTCCAGACCAGCGCGTGCTCACGAGCGCCGGAGCCGACGACGAGGACTTTCATGACCGCGATAAGCCCTTTTGGCGCCAAAAAGGGTTATTCGATAAGTGCAATACACCCGTTTGGCGCCAAACACGCCGATTCCATCTCACAACTTTCTCGGATAGTCGCGACTAACCGGAGTGGCGGCGCCCCGGACAGGCCGAAAGGGCGCGATAGTCGCGACTAACCGAGGTTCTTACTCCCACTCGATCGTGCCCGGTGGCTTCGACGTGATATCGAACACCACACGGTTCACGCCTTTCACCTCGTTCACGATCCGGTTGCTGATCCGAGCCAGCACTTCGTACGGCACCCGCGCCCAGTCCGCAGTCATCGCGTCTTCGCTGGTCACGACTCGGACCGCCACGACATTCGCGTACGTGCGGTAGTCACCCATGACACCGACGGTCTCGAGCGGCGTCAGGACCGCGAACGATTGCCACACCTGCCGGTAGAGGCCGTTGTGCTTTATCTCATCGACCACCACCCAGTCCGCGTTGCGCAGGATGTCGAGCCGCTCGGCGGTGACTTCACCGAGGCACCGGATGGACAGCCCCGGACCCGGGAAGGGCTGGCGATAGACCATCTCCTCAGGCATTCCCAACTGGAGGCCCACCGCTCGCACTTCGTCCTTGAACAGGAAGCGCAGAGGCTCGATCAAGTTGAAGCGAAGGCCCGGAGGCAGGCCACCGACGTTGTGGTGCGTCTTGATCTTGACCGCGGTCGATGAAACATCGGCGGCCGTCGATTCGATCACATCGGGATAAAGTGTGCCCTGGGCGAGGAAATCGATGTGGCCCAGCTTTCTCGCCTCTTCTTCGAACACCGATATGAACTCGCGGCCGACGGTGCGGCGTTTTTCCTCCGGATCGATCACGCCCCGCAGCGCGTTCAGGAACCGGTCGGTCGCGTCGACGTAGCGAATGTCCATGTCCAGGTTGCCGTGCATCACGTCGAGCACTCGCTCAGGCTCCTCCTTGCGCAGAAGCCCGTTGTTGACGAACACGCATGTCAGCTGATCGCCGACCGCGCGATGGACAAGTGTGGCGGCGACCGCGGAGTCGACTCCACCCGAAAGTGCACAGATGACGCGACCCGCCCCGACCTGGTCGCGGATTCGCTCCACCGATTCGGCGATGAATGAACCAGGCGTCCACGACGGAGTGCAGTGGCAAACGCCGAAAAGGAAGTTGCGCAGCACCTCTCGTCCGCTCGGTGTGTGCACGACCTCGGGGTGGAACTGGATGCCGAAAATGCCGTGGCCATCGGTGAATGCCGCCACGGGAGAGTTACCGCTCGAGGCCAGCAGGTGAAAGCCGGCAGGCATCTCGCTCACGTGGTCGCCGTGGCTCATCCAGACCGGCAGCTCGCCATGCAAGCCGCGAAAGATCCCTTCGGGTTCGCGCACCGACAGCAGCGCGGGACCGTACTCGCGAGCGTGCCCCGGATCGACCTTGCCCCCGAGGTGGTGCGCGATCAGCTGCATGCCGTAGCAGATCCCCAGCACGGGAATTCCTGAGCGCAGCGCTTCGGGATCGACCTGCGGCGCGCCGGCGTCGTACACGCTGTTCGGACCACCGCTGAGGATCAGCCCCGCCGGATGGCGTTGCTGCAGCTCCGGCCACGGCGTCGTGCCCGGCACGAGCTCGCAGTACACATGAGCCTCGCGCACACGGCGCGCGATCAGTTGGCTGAACTGCGACCCGAAGTCCAGAACGAGGACGGTTTGGCGCGCAGACCTGGTTTCTTTTTGTTCTTTCCTGACCGCGGCAGCCTGGACTAGGGGTCCCCGCGAACTCACGCCGAAGGCTCTGAGTTCGTGGGGATTTTTCAGCTTTTGCCCATACCCACGTGCTGGGCCTGCTGGAACGTCTTGCCTTCAGAAACAATCGATGGCGCGATCACCATCTCGACGTGCTGGAACTCCGCGATATCGTGCGCGCCGCAGACCCCGAGCGCCGAGCGAAGCGCCCCCGCGAAGTTCTGCGAACCGTCGTCGACGCGCGCAGGACCGAGCAGTATCTCTCTGAGCGTGGCCTTGGTGCCGACCTGGATGCGCGTGCCGCGCGGAAGGTTGGGATCCGGCGTGGCCATGCCCCAGTTGAAGCCTTTAGAAGCCGACTCCTCAGCGCCGGCGAGTGGAGTCCCGATCATCACGGCGTCGGCGCCCGCCGCGAAAGCCTTGCAGACGTCGGCGCCGATGCGCATGCCGCCGTCGGTGATGACAGCCACGCGCATGCCGCCCCGGCGCATGTGTTCGTCGCGCGCGGCTGCCACGTCAGCGGTCGCGGTGACCTGCGGCACGCCCACCCCGAGCACACCACGCGTCGTGCAAGCCGCACCTGGCCCGACGCCGACGAGGATGCCGGCGATGCCCGTCTCCATCAACTCGAGGGCCGTCTCGTAGTGAACGCAGTTCCCGACCACGACCGGGATATCGCATGACCGCACCAGGTCCTCGAACGAAAGCTGATGGTAGGAGCGAGATGAGTGGCGCGCGGTCAGCACCGTTCCCTGGACGACGTATACATCGGCGCCCGCCTGCTGGACCACCTCCGCTCGTTCTTCGGCGCGAGCCGGCACGGTCGAGACGGCACACGGCACGCCCGCCGCCTTGATGGCCTTGATTCGCTCCGCGATCAGGCGCGGCTTGACGGGCTCGCGATATGCCTCTTTCAAAACCGCGTTCACAGTCGACCTGTCGGCTTCGGCGATCTTGCGGATCACCGGAGCCGAATCTTCGTAGCGGGTGTGGACGCCATCGAGGTTCAAGACGGCGACTCCGCCCAGCCGGCCCATCGCGATCGCGAATTCGACATCGACCACGCCGTCCATCGCCGAGCCCCAAAACGGCAGGGGGAGCTTGAATTTCTCGCCCATCGAAAACGAGATGTCGACCTCGTCTGGATTGAGCGTCACGCCGCCTGGCACAAGCGCGACTTCGTCGAACCCGTAAGCGCGACGAGCACGCCGCCCAATCCCGATCTCGAAATCCCCACGAATTTCGAGGCTTCGCGGTAAATTCGTGGGGGCCCCTGCATGGCCAGAGTGCTCCCCGGAAATCTCTTCGCGGGTCTCGATCTGGCTCTGCTTCAGGGTGTGTTTACTCCTTGTGGTTGGCGGGGTCCGCTGATTATACGCGACACTATTCATAGAGCCGTGTACAGGACTCTCGAGTATCTGATTGGAATCTCCGACTCTGACGTAGGCCGACTCCGCTCCGTGGGAATTCACCACACGAATCAGCTTCTCCATCGCACGTCACTCGACATCGATCGCCAGCGCATCTCCAGAAAAACAGGCATATCGCCCGATCGCTTGCTAGCTTTTGCGCATCAGTGCACGCTGCTTGAAGTCTCGGGCATGGACCGCTGGATTCCGCTGATCCGGCGGCTCGGCATCAACTCGATGAAGGACTTGCGGGGACAGGAAGCCAAAACTTTGCACAAAAGACTCATCGAGGCGATCGGGCTGGCCGGCGCGCCGAGCATCAGCGACGTTCAGTACTGGATCAGCCAGGCTTCAGCCCTCGACATCGTCGAAGAGCTCGAACCGAAGAAGGCGGTCCCGGTAATCAGGTAGATCCGCGTCATTGGTTCGCGTTTAGAGGAAGACGCCTCGGCGCAGCTTCAGGTTCTCGTAGATCCCCCGCT
>DATLKH010000375.1:0-1502 GCA_035538475.1 Candidatus Dormiibacterota bacterium
CTGGGTGAGCCAAAGAGGCGATTTTGAATACGAATTTGGCGGAGGGGGAGGGATTTGAACCCCCGTGGGCCTTGCGACCCAAACGGTTTTCAAGTTTGCTTCCGTGAGCGTATTGGAGGGCGCTGGAGAGGGCTGGGAATACGCGCTAGGTCGCGTTTGACGCCCAACATGTCGCCGGAGCAGGCAGGAAAGTGCTGGAGTTGCCAGTCAATTTGCCAGTCGGCGGTCCTCTGAATTGGATTGGGCCTCAGGGTCCTGGCCCGTGAGTCGCCTTGCTGGTGCGCTTGGAGGAAGACGACGCGTCAGTTGGACATACTCGCCAGCACACTCGCCAGCACTCGTGACGGCTCTCATATCGCCGTCGGCGGCACCGATCGCTCCTTGGCTGGACGACCCGTACCCACGAACCTGATAAGGATCGAGGTACTGGCAATGGTGATCACCACCGCACCGATCAGACCAGCGCTCGCCTCTTTGTTGATTAGGCCCGCCGTCAAGGCGAGTGCGCCCAGTACATAGCTGAACTCACCGACCTGGCCGAGCCCGACTGCCAATTGCATTGGCCGCGCTCCGAGCTTCGCGACCTTCGCGACTAGCCAGACCGCACCGCCCTTTGCCGCGATGACAAGGGCCAGGAAGAGCGCGACCCAAGGAAGCGCGCCGGGGATCGTATGAGGATCGATCACTGTACCGAGAGCGACGAAGAACATCACCGCGAACACATCTCGGAACGGGAGCATGCGCTGGCGCGCCTCAGCCGCGATTTCGCTTTCGGTGACGGCGAGCCCCGCGACGAATGCCGCGAGGGCGAGAGGTATGCCGAAAAAGCGCGATCCGACCCCTGCCACGAGCAAGCCTCCCGCGACCGAGACGAGGAGGAACAGATCGTGCTCCGCCTTAAGGCGCTGCAGCAGCCAGGGCAGGAAGAACGCGGCCAGCGCAGCTAGCAGGACGAATGCGAGCACACCGGCAGCCGCCGCGATCACTGAACGGCCGCCCAACCCAACCACCGCCAGGAGTACGAGCGCGGATCCCACTCCGACTAGGTCCTGGACCACGCTCCACTCGAGGATGATCTCGGCGGTGGCCGCGTCGATGGTGCGTCGCCGGCTCCGCGTGATGTTGACGACGACGACGCTGGACGACATCGCGATCGAAAGGCCGATCAACACTGCTCCCGCCGGAGGGACACCGGCGATCACGCAGGTCACCGCCGACAAGAGCCACGTGATCGCGACCTGCAGCGGAGATGAAAGCAACAGGCGCCGCCTCTCGCGCGCCAGGCGGACCGGGTTGATCTCGATCCCGACCTCGAACAGGAGCAGCACTACTCCGACGTCGGCCAGGATCGACAGTTGGTCGCGGTTGGCGACGTAGCCAGGCGTGAACGGCGAAACGGCGGCGCCAACAGCCAGATAACCGACGACTGCCGGCAGGCCGACGCGCCGCGCGCCGTACCCGGCGATCGCGGCGAGGAGCAAGAGCAGTCCCAACTCCAGAAC
>DATLKH010000376.1:0-4327 GCA_035538475.1 Candidatus Dormiibacterota bacterium
AACTTCAACAACCCGTCAAAGAGGTTCTGAGCGACTTCTGATTCCGGCTCGGTGGCGATCATGGCCGGATCGAGGGTCGTGAGATCGTGCTGTAGCGGAAAGCTGAGCGTCTGCTGCGAGGCAAGGGGCTTCGTCGCCACGCCGCTGTTCGTGCCGTTGCTGCAGGCCGCAAGCACCACACACCAAAGCACGCACGACAGCAGAATTTTTCGGGCCTCTAGCATGTGGGCATGAGCGTAGCGGCTGCAGGAAGGCGCAGAGCCGAGGGAGACCAGAAAGTAGCCGGCATCACGCGTTTCACCGCGGACCTCCAGCTGCCCGGTCTCCTTCAGGTGCAGCTCGTGCTCTCCCCCTTCGCCAGTGCGCGCATCGTGCGCATCGATACCACGGCGGCCCGCGATGTGCGCGGTGTCGTCGACGTGGTGACGGCGGCGGAGCTCGAGGTTGACGAACCGAGCCCTGATGCTCCGCTGGCCTATGAGCGCGTCTTCTACGCCGGCCAGCCGGTGGCGGCAGTCGTGGCGGATAGCGAGGCTGCGGCCGCCGACGCGGCAGCGCTTCTCGACGTCGAATACGAAGAGCTGGAGGCGGCAGCGGACGCTGCTTCTGCCATGGGCGCCGATGCTCCTCAAGTTTTGGCGGAGCGTGAAGAGGCGAGCGAAGAGGCGGCGTCGATCCATGGCGCGTCGACTGCGTCGGAAAGCGCCGCCGGAAACATGCCGCCCAACGTGACCGATGTCGCTCATCTGACGCGCGGAGACGCAGCCGCTGCGCTCGCGTCGGCGGACGTTGTGGTCAGGGGCACATATCGCATCGCCGGCGCGCATCAAGGGTTCATGGAGACGCACATTGCGGTCGTCAGGCCGGAGCCAGACGGCACTGTGACCGTGTGGTCGTCGACACAAGGTCCGTTCGTCGTCCGGGACGCGGTGGCAGAGGTGCTCGAGGTGCCGACGCGATGCGTCCGGGTGGTGCCGATGCCCGTTGGCGGTGGGTTCGGCGGCAAGCTGAATCTGTTCGAAGGGCTTTTGTCATTGATTGCCACGCGGGTGGGCCGTCCTGTCCGGCTGGCTCTCACGCGCTCACAGGAGTTCGTGGTCGGGCACCCGGCTCCGGCCGCGGAACTCGAGCTGGAGCTGGGTGCTCGGCGCGACGGCACCTTGGTCGCGCTGCGCGCACGATTCCATTACGACAACGGCGCGACGGCTGGATGGCACGCCGGGTTGACGGCGAATTTCTTGGGCGGCACATATCGGATTCCGAATTTCGACGTGATGGGCTACGAGGTGTCGACGAACAAGACTCCGACCGACGCCTACCGCGCGCCTGGAGGGACGCAGGCCTACTTCGCCCTTGAATGCGCCCTCGACGAGCTGGCGCAAAAGCTGGACGTGGATCCGATCGACCTCCGCCTCCGCAACGTTTCCCGCGAAGGCGACCTCAATGCCGAAGGAGAGCGGTGGCCCCGAATCGCGTCGATTGAAGTCCTCGAGGAGGCAAAACGCCACCCTGCGTACACCGCACCGCTCGGCCAGGACGAGGCGGTTGGGATCGCGCTCGGCGCTTGGGGCGGAGCGCGAAGCCCGTCGGCAGCCGGCTGTCGAGTCGAACCGGATGGCACCCTATCCATCTTTGTCGGGTCACCTGATATCACCGGCAGCGCGACCGGCTTGGCCATGATCGCCGCACAAACCTTCGGCATCAGTCCTGACAAAGTGCGAGTGGAGAATCCCGACACCTCCACCGCACCTCAAAGCGCGACCTCCAGCGGCAGCCAGGTCACATACAGCGTCGGCGGTGCGGTCATCGAAGCCGCGCGCGAGGCGCGGCGTCAACTCCTGGAAATTGCGACCGAAGAGCTCGAGGCCGCGCCGGAAGATCTCGAGATCGTGGACGGCAGGGTCGCGGTCAAAGGCGCGCCCGGCCGCAACGTCGAGATCACGGAGCTGGTCAGAGCCAGCACCGAGTTCATGGGCAAGTACAAGCCGATCAATGCCGTGGGGCGATCAGCGGTCCAGTCCGCATCGCCGATGTTCACGGTGCAGATCGCGCGCGTCCGCGCTGACCGCGAGACCGGCGCGTATCACCTGATCGGATTCGCAGCGATCCAGGACGTCGGCCACGCCATCAATCCGCCCGAGATCGAAAGCCAGATCCACGGCGGCGCAACGCAAGCCATCGGCCGCGCCCTCGGCGAGCAGCTCACGTTCGATGCCCAAGGCCAGCCCCGAGTGGCATCGTTCCTCGACTACGAAGTTCCCACTGCCGATCAGATTCCCAATCTTGACGTCCATCTGGTTGAGGTCCCATCGCCGGTGGGGCCGCTGGGAGCGAAGGGCGTCGGCGAGCCGCCGGCGGTGCCGGGCACGGCAGCCGTCGCCAATGCCGTGTCGCGCGCGTTTGGCGTGCGCGTCTATGAAGCGCCGATCGATCGCTGGAAGCTGATCAGCTCGTCGAGTCTTTAGCCCAAGCGACGATTTCGGCCAGCACGGCGGCCACGCCCGCGGGGCCTGGCACGACGACATCACAGCGGTCGAACAGGTCATGTGGTGCTTCTGGTGACCACACGCCGATGCTCATGTGCGGGATTTCGAGCGAGCTGACGTACTCGAACATCGAGCGGTCGTTTTCGTCGTCACCAAAACAGACGATGCCGCCGGGGTCCTCGCTCGGCAAAAGCGCCGCGAGCGCGCTGCCTTTACCACCTTTGGGTGCATGCACCTCGATGACCTTGCGGCCGAGCGACGCCCCGAGCTTTCCCCCCTCGAGGACCGGGCGCAGCAGTGCGAGCATTTCCTCGCCGCTCCGCTGTGCGTTGCGGAAGTGGACGGCCGTGCTTGCAGGTTTTACTTCGAGCCACGAGCCCGGAACTCGTTCGAGCAGACGCGTCGCCTCGGCATTGAACCGATCGAGCGCTTCTTTATGAGCGTGACGCGGAGTAAGCAGGCCGCTGTCGCCGATCAGCCGGACGCCGGGAACGGGCACGAGCCTATCCAATTGCGCCGGCGTGCGACTGCTGAGCACAATCACATCGGCGAGCAGCGCCACCAATTCCTCCAGCGCCGCAAGTGAATCCTGGCGCGGCTGCGCCATCGACGGGTCGGGTACTACTTCCGCCAGCGTGCCGTCACAGTCGGTGACGAGAATTACCTCGCTCGGATCGATTCGCGCAACTGGTGAGCTGCGCCACGCCCCGACAACTTCTTGAGTGGTTTGCATTCTTCGCTCTTACTACAAACGCGGTCGGTGCCTGTCGATCACCAATTTCAATTCCGGACGAGGCTTGAGAGTTCCGAACGTCTGGCCCCGATCGACGCCAAGCCTGGACTCCGCGAACAACTGGGCTACCAACGGTTCACCATTCCTTAACAAAAGTGCCGCTTCCAATACAACAGCCATCCGCTCCACGATACGCCGGGCTCTCGATTCCACGTCGCTTTCGTTTGCCAGCTCACTCTTGATTGCTTCGACCGCGCGATCGAGGCGCTCGTCCAGGCCGCGCGCCGAATCGACTTCTGCGAAATAAGCGGCGACGGTCTCAGGCTCTCGACGCATTGCGCGTAGCACATCGAGCGCGTTGACGTTGCCCGAGCCCTCCCAGATCGAGTTGAGCGGAGCCTCGCGATAAAGGCGTGGCATGATCGACTCTTCGACGTAACCGTTGCCACCAAGGCATTCCAACGCCTCGGCGACCACTCCAATCGCGCGCTTGGTGGTCCAGAACTTCGCGATCGCGACGCCGATCCGTCTGAAATGCGCGTCCTCGGCACGATCGAATCCCGCCGCCAACCGCATCATCAACGTGGTCACCGCCTCGGATTCGATCGCGATATCGGCCAGCACGTTGATCATCAGCGGTTGGTCGCTCAGCAGTTTTCCGAATGCCTTTCGATGCGCCGCGTGATGCGTGGCCTGCGCCACCGCTTGCCTCATCAGCGATGCCGAACCGATCACGCAGTCGAGGCGAGTGTGGTTGACCATCTCGATGATCGTGCGCACACCTTCGCCTTCCTCGCCGATCAGCACCGCCCACGCCTCGTCCAGTGCGATCTCAGCTGATGCATTGGAGCGATTGCCGAGCTTGTCCTTGAGGCGTTCGATGCGGAATCGGTTGCGGGTGCCGTCTGGCAGGACGCGGGGGAGCAAGAAGCACGAGAGACCGCCCGGAGCCTGCGCGAGCACGAGGAACGCGTCGCACATCGGCGCAGAGCAGAACCATTTGTGTCCCGTGAGCAAGTGCTGACCATCGGCACCCGCCGGCGCCGCCCGCGTCGTGTTTGCCCGTACATCGGAACCGCCCTGGCGTTCCGTCATGGCCATCCCGAAG
>DATLKH010000377.1:0-3068 GCA_035538475.1 Candidatus Dormiibacterota bacterium
ATCGACGGCCGGGACGTGATGCTCTTCAGTCATGACGCTTCGGTGTTCGGTGGATCGCTCGGCGAGGTCTTTGCCGAGAAGGTGATCAAGGTGATGGACCTTGCCGTGACGAACCGCGTGCCCATCATCGGCATCAACGACTCAGGCGGTGCGCGGATCCAGGAAGGCGTCGTCTCGCTGGCGGGCTATGCCGAGATCTTCTGGCGCAACGTCGAGGCAAGCGGAGTGATTCCCCAGCTCAGCCTGATCCTCGGACCGTGCACCGGCGGCGCCGTGTACTCACCGGCGATCACTGACTTCACGTTCATGGTCCACGGCATCGGCTACATGTTCATCACGGGGCCTGAAGTGATTCGCGTCACGACCGGCGAGGATGTGACTTTCGACTCGCTCGGCGGCGCCGAGGTCCACAACGTGAAATCCGGGGTCGCGCATTTCCTGGCCGAGACGGAGGATGAGTGCTTCGCCCAGGTCCGGGGGCTGCTGAAGTTCATTCCACAAAGCTGCCAGGACAGTCCGCTTGCCGTCGAGCCGACGGATGATGCGGAGCGCGCGGCGCCGGAGCTGGGATCGATCATTCCCGACAGCTCGAAGGAACCGTACGACATGAAGGACGTGATCGCGAGGGTTTCCGATCACGGTCAATTCTTCGAGGTGCAGCCGTTTTACGCGATGAACATCGTGGTCGGCTTTGCTCACCTCGACGGTCATCCAGTCGGGATCGTCGCCAACCAGCCGAAAGTGATGGCGGGAGCGCTCGACATCAATGCTTCCGACAAGGCGGCTCGCTTCGTGCGCTTCTGCGACGCGTTCAACATCCCGCTGCTCACCTTCGTCGACGTGCCCGGATTCTTGCCGGGCACCTCGCAGGAGTACGGCGGCATCATCAGGCACGGCGCAAAGCTCCTCTACGCCTTCAGCGAGGCGACCGTCCCGAAGCTGACGGTGATCACGCGCAAGGCTTATGGCGGCGCCTACTGCGTCATGTGCTCCAAGCACATCCGGGCCGATTTCAACGTGGCCTGGCCGACGGCCGAGATTGCCGTGATGGGTCCGGAGGGCGCGGTCAACATCCTGTTTCGCCGCGAGCTCGCGGCAGAGAAAGACTCCACAGCGCGGCGGGCGGAGCTGGTGACCGAGTACACCGAGCGCTTTGCCAACCCGTACATCGCCGCAGAGCGTGGCTACATCGATGACGTGATCGAGCCTGCACAGACGCGTCCGGAGCTGATCCGGGCGCTCCGCATCGCTCTGCGCAAGGAGCGCCGCCGCTCACCGCGCTGGCACGGAAACATCCCGTTGTGAGGAGCCGTGTCAATACACTGAAGGAGTGGCACGGCCCCGAGGTCCGACGCAGACTAAGGGCATCGGCGGCCGGAGCCAAGGAGAGGGTGGCGCGGCTAGGAGCGCACTGTTCGTGCGCGACGACGTGGCGCCGGGCCCCTCGACGCCAGCTTCAGCGCCCACCGGGGTCCCCGCGAAATCACAGATTTCGTGGGGTGGCTTGGCGCCCGGCCGCCTAGGGCGCGAAGATGCGAGGAGCTTCGGGGGCGTGCCACTCTAGTGCCGAGGCAGGATGCATATGGTCGGTGGATTTCAGATGATGGTCTGCAGTACTGGGACGGAACGGCGTGGCGGCCGACCGGTGTTCAGGCAGCCCCAACAGGGCGTTCGTCGCTCCCGGCAGTTCTCATCGGCTGCGGATTCGCGCTCGTAGTCGTGCTGGTGCTGGCGATCGTGGGCGTGGTCGCTCTGGTCAACAATGCCGACTTTCAACGCGGTTTCTGCAACGGCTATGCGAACGGCAATCCGAACCTGGTCTGCCCATTCCACCCACCTCCGCCCTAGCGGCGTGAAGCTCCTCGAATACCAGGCCAAAGAAGCTCTTGCGTCTCTCGGTATCGCCATTCCTCCTGGGATGGTGGCCCGCACGCCCGAAGAAGCGGCGGAAGCGTCCTCGAAGCTGGGACCTGTAGCGGTCAAGGCCCAGGTTCCGGTGGGCGGTCGCGGCAAAGCCGGCGGAATCAAGCTGGCCCGCACGCCGGATGAGGCGCGAGCCGCTGCCGCGCAGATCATCGGCATGGACATCAAGGGATTCAAGGTTCCGCTGGTCTACTGCGAGGCGGCATTGGAAATCGATCGCGAGATCTATTTGGGGTTCACCGTCGATCGCGACGCTCGGGCAAACATCCTGATGCTCTCGGCCAAGGGAGGCATGGACATCGAGCAGGTCGCCGAAGAGTCGCCTGACGATATCGCGCGCCTGTACCCAAATCCCTGGCGAGGTCCGCTTGATTTCGAGCTGACCCAGCTGGCCTACGACGCGGGTCTTGGAGATCTCGCGCGACCGCTGAATGCGCTCATCAAGAAGCTGTATCGCGCGATTCCTGAATATGACGCGCTGACCGCGGAGATCAATCCGCTCGTGGTCACCAGGTCGGGTGAGGTGATCGCGGGCGACGCGAAGCTCGAGCCCGACGACAACGCCGCGTGGCGGCACAAGGACCTCGAAGCGAGATATGGCGCATTGCTCGAGGGCGATCGATACGAGGTCGAGGCGAAGAAGCGCGGTCTGACCTATGTGTCACTCGAAGGCGACATCGGGATCATCGGCAACGGTGCGGGCCTGTGCATGAGCACGCTCGATCTTGTGCAGCGCGCGGGCGGCAAGCCCGCGAACTTCTGCGATATCGGCGGTGGCGCGAAAGCTGAAGTCGTCGAGAATGCTCTGTTCGTGATCCGCATGAACCCAAAGGTCAAGGGTGTCCTGATCAACGTCTTCGGGGGGATCACCAGGGGCGACGAGGTGGCCAAGGGGATCATCACCGCGCGCGACAATCTGAAGATGGGTCTGCCGCTGGTCGTCCGCATGAGCGGCACGCGCGAGGAAGAAGGTCGCGAGATTCTGAAGCAGAACGGAATCGAGCCGGGGAGCAGCGCGTGGGAGGCCGCACAGAAGATCGTCGAGCTCACGCAGGCAGGCGTCGGACGATGAGCATCCTCCTCGACTCCTCGACCAAAGTGATCGTGCAGGGCATCACCGGGCGTGAAGGCAGCTTTCACGCCGA
>DATLKH010000378.1:0-2082 GCA_035538475.1 Candidatus Dormiibacterota bacterium
GCTGATAGCGACAGGCGGCCAGCTCAAGAACGTCTATTCGAACATCACCGTGACGATGTGTCTCTACCACGTGGGATGCTGATGAGCGGTTCGGCGGGCCAGCGCGCTCAGGGCATGGTCGAATACGCGCTGATCCTGGCATTGGTCGCTTTGATCGTGATCGTCGCCTTGATAGCGACCGGCGGCCAGCTCATCGACGTGTATTCGAACATCACGGCCACCATGTGCAGCTACCACGTAGGTTGTTAGCGAGTTCCTAGTCTGAGATCGCGGCCTCGGCCGCCTTCGCCGCCCGCTCCGCGTTTTCTCTGATCCGCTCGTAGTCTCGTTTGGCCAGCGCGTCCGGCGGAAAGAGCGCGTTTGTCAGCCCGATCGCTTTGACGCCCAGCCTCAGGTAGTCACCGATGTCGTCGATCGTCACCCCGCCCGAGACCCAGAGCGGCACCCCGCCCATCGGTCCGTTGAGCGCTTCTATGTAGCGCGGGCCGCCCACAGGCTGAATCGGGAACACCTTGACCAACTTCGCGCCCGCCACTCGTGCCTGGTAGATCTCCGTCGGCGTGAGGGCTCCGAGCACGCAGAGGATGTCGTGCTCGCGGCAGGCCTCGGCCACCTCGGGAAGGAGGACCGGCGTGACGACGAACGATGCGCCGGCCGCTTTCGCTTCCTTTACCTTGCCGGGATCCCAGACCGTGCCGACGCCGATCGGATAATGCCCGAAAGTGGTTGCGATCAGGCCCCGGATCAGCTCGAAGCAGGAGGGGACGGTGGTTGTGATCTCCAGCGTGCGCACGCCCCCTTCCGCGGCGGCCAGGCAGGCCTGGAATCCGGCCGTGGAGTCCTGCGTTCGGAGCACCCCGCAAATCCGGTTGGGAAAGGTTTCGTCGATACTCCGCACGACGCCCTCAGATTAACTGCGACTCCCACTTTGCGTCCGGGCCCTTACTACACTGGTACATACGTATGACAGGGGCAATGGCGGCGGAAAGCACACGCGACCAGATCATCCACGCCGCGGCCGAGTCTCTGCTCGAGAACGGGTACTCCGGCACCAGCGTCCGGGCCATCGCGTCCCGCGCCGGGGTGGCGATTGGAAACCTTCAGTACTGGTTCCCGACCAAGTCGGAGCTGCTGGTCGAGGCGTGGCGCTACCTGACCGCGAAATCGGTCGAGGAGCTGCGTCAGGCGCTGAACCAGCTCACCGACCCGCTGGAGGTGCTCGAAGTGGGCGTCGAGTCGCTCTGGGACTCGCTTCGGCGCCTTGGCGACATTCAGCTTGCGGCTTTCGGTTTGCTGGTGGAAGCACCGCGTACCGAACGCCTACGGGCCTATCTGCCCGAGCTGTTCACCCGCTATCGCGAAGTCATCCAGGAGCAGCTCGACCGTCTCGAAGAAGATGGTCGGATCCGTCTCACCGTGCCGCGTGACGTGCTCGTCCCCCTGGTCCTCAACACCGTGCTCGGATTCGGTCTGTACTACGTCGTCACGCGAGACGACGAGTCTTGCGTGCGCGCCCTGTCGGCTTTTCAACAGCTGGCGAGCAGCGTGATCGAGACCGTCCCGCAGTGAGCACTCAGATCCTGGACCGCGAGCTGCACCGGCTCGAAGGCCTGCGCTCCGACGGGCTGGATGAAGCTTTCCGCGCCTACCTCGAAGAGACCCGCAATTTCGATCCGGAGCTGCAGCCGAAACTGGCTCTGGCCGCGGCGCTGATCGAAGCCGGTTTGCGATTGCAGAACCTTGGCGGACGCGCAGCGCCACCGACCACGCTCCTGGTGGGTGACCTTTGTCTTGCTCGCGGTTCGCGCCTGCTCGCCGACTCCGCCCCCCTCGCGACGCAGGTCGCCTTTGCCCGGGCGATCGAGACGATGTCGTCCGTGGCCGCCTCTGACAAACCCACGCCTGACGCACGCAGGCTGCTCAGCGAAGCCCTCGCGGCACGCCCTTGATCGCGCAGCGACTCAGATTCGAAACCAGCAGCCCAACCGAGTTCGTCGATGTGACTGATCGAATCCGCGAGCAGGTGAGTCTTGCCGGGTTGCGCGACGGGCGCGTTCATCTGCAGTCGCTGCACACGACCCT
>DATLKH010000379.1:0-1549 GCA_035538475.1 Candidatus Dormiibacterota bacterium
CAATTCCTCGTCCGGCAGCCCGACGGCGGTGCCCAGCTGCATCGCCCAGTGTGCGACCTTCTCCGACAGACCGGTGCTGCTGTGATCCCGGTCCTCGATGGCGCGGGCCAGCGTGAAGACGATCCCTTCGAGATCGTTGAGTTTGACGGTCAGCCCTCGGATTCGCACCAGCGCACGGACCATAGCTCGCAGGAGAGACGGATCGATCGGTTCAGTGACGACATCGTCGGCGCCGGCCTGGAACGCCCGCTCGCGCTGAACATCATCGTCGCCTTCAAGCACGAGCACCACACCAACCGCGGCCGTGGCCGGCGCGCGCTTGATCGCGCGACAGACATCCAGGCCGTCCATGTCCGGCAGGGCGGCCTCGCAAATCACGACCTCACCGCCAAGCGCGGCCAGCTGGCGCAATGCCACCGCGCCATCGCCCGCAGCGATCACCCGGTAGCCATCGCGGTCCAGGGCCCCACGCACCTTCGCGACCCGAGCCTCATCGTCGTCGGCCACGAGAACGATTGGCGCCGAATCGGTCGCGCCGGCGCTGCGGCCGGTGATCACCGCCCGGCCTTGATCAGCGTGCGCAGCTTGTCGAAGTCGCGTTCCGCCGCCATGCGCATCAGCGCAAACGCCCGACTATCGTCCCCGCGCCGGCGAAGAGCGTCGGCATAGATGGTGGCGACCTCCGCAAGTTTCTGTCCGGCATTCCGCTCGCTGAGCATCCTCAGTGCGATGGCGAAACGCCGGTCGGCCTTGCCACGCTGGCCTCGGCGTTCCTCGGCTTCGGCCTCCAGCGCCAGAGCGAGCGCTTGACGCAGATGATCGTTCGCTCGTCTTGCCGCCAGCCGGGCTTCGCGTGCTCGTGCGTTCGCCTCGGCGATGCGGTTCTGGTCGAGGTCGTACCGCGCAAGGGCGCACCCAGCGAATCCAATCACCGTGTCGTCTTTCAGCTCGCGACCGCGGCGCAGGCAACGTTCCTGGACGTCTCGCGCCTGTTCCAGTCGACCGGCCGCGTAGTGGACGTCTCCAATGTTGTTGAGGATGCGGTTGGCGGTACGTTCTTGCTTGATCCGCGCGTGCAACTCGAGCGCGCGATTGCAATGCTCGATGGCCTGGTCGAGACGACCGGTTGCCCGCGCCGTGACGCCCAGGGCCATGTGCGCGTTCGCGATCCGGAACAAGCTCTCGGCGTCGGTCGCGGCATGGAGGGCCTGGATATGAAACTTGTGCGACTGCTGCAACTGCCCCAGGCTCCACGATGACCGCCCGAGGTTGGTCAAAACACGAGCTCGCAACGCCGGGTCGGCATGCCGGGTACGATCCAGCCACCGTAATGACCGAAGGCCTGCTTCGACCGCGCTGTTGAACTGCTCCTGCTCATTGAGGACGCGCGCGATCTCGGCATAGATGCCGGCATTCAGTTCGGGATCGTCTGGTGGAACCGTCGCTGCAGCGCCCTGCAGAACAACGAGCGCCTCGGCCTGGCGGCCAAGCTGGTTGAGCGCCGTGCCTTTGATCAGTTCGAGCTCCGCCCGTTCGTTGGCGGTCGTCG
>DATLKH010000380.1:0-2512 GCA_035538475.1 Candidatus Dormiibacterota bacterium
CCGCGACTTTGAAGTCCATATCACCCAAGGCGTCCTCGATGCCCTGGATGTCCGTCACGACCGCGAACTTGCCTTCACGCGTGAACAAGCCCATCGCGATGCCGGCGACCGGTGCCTTGATCGGCACCCCGGCGTCCATCAACGCCAGCGTGGAGCCGCACACCGACGCCATCGATGTCGACCCGTTGGAGCTCAGGATCTCCGAGACCATGCGGATCGTGTACGGGAAGTCTTCGGCGGGCGGAATCACCGCGAGCAGTGCGCGCTCGGCCAGTGCACCGTGACCGATCTCACGCCGGCCCGGACCACGGAGCGGCCGCGCCTCGCCGACCGAGTACGGCGGGAAGTTGTAGTGATGCATGTAGCGCTTGAACTCATCGGTGGTCAGACCATCAAGCTTCTGCTGGTCTTGCATGGAGCCAAGCGTGGCGATGGTCAGGGCTTGCGTCTGACCGCGGGTGAAGAGACCTGATCCATGCGTTCGCGGCAGCACTCCGACGTCGACGGTGATGGTCCGCACGTCTTTCAGCCCACGACCATCAACCCGAACACCCTCGTCCACGACGCGCTGCCGGACGCGGTCTTTGACGGCTTTGTCGAAGAGTTTGCCGAGGATGTCGATGTGCTCGGGAAAACGCTCGCCGAGCTCGATGATGGTCTTGGTCCGGAGATCGTCGACCCCGGTCTCACGAGTCGTCTTGTCGGGGCTGTACAGGACCTGGTCGAGGCGCAGGGCCAAGTACTCACCCATGATCTCCTGCATCTGCTCGGAATACGTGGTTGGGATCCACTCGCGCTTCTCGAGTCCGACCTGCTGCTGCAGCTCGAGCTGCGCGGCGCAGATCTGCTTGATGGCTTCGTGGGCCATGGCCAGGGCATCGAGCACGACCTGCTCGGCGACGCCTTTGGCACCCGCCTCGACCATGAGGATCGCATCGGAAGTTCCGGCCACGACCAGGTCGAGCTCAGAGTCGATCATCTGCGACATCGGCGGATTGACCACTACCTGACCGTCGATGTAGCCCATACGGACGGCTCCGACCGGACCCTGAAACGGAATGTCGCTGATCACCAAGGCGCTCGAAGCGCCGTTGATGCTCAGGATCGTCGGGTCGTTTTCCTGGTCGACGGACAGCACTGTCGAGATGACCTGAACGTCGAGCCGAAAGCCCTCTGGGAACAAAGGACGAAGAGGACGGTCCGTCAGTCGCGAGGCAAGGATCGCCTGCTCGCTGGGCCGGCCCTCGCGGCGCATGAACGCGCCGGGAATCTTGCCGGCTGCATAAAGCTTCTCTTCGTAATCACACGTGAGCGGGAAAAAGTCGACGCCTTCCCGCGGCTCCTTGCCCATCACCGCCGTGCTGAGCACCACGGAGTCACCTTGGCGGACGATCACCGCTCCATTGGCCTGTTCGGCCACGCGGCCGGTCTCCAGTGACAAACGACGACCGGCAACCTCTACGTTTTTCGTGACAACTGCCACGCGCATTACCTCCAATCGGGAGGGTCCCTCATCGCGGGGCGTCCTGGGTCAGATTCCTAGCAGCTGCCGCTCAGGTCGTAGACCTCAGTGAAAGCTTCTAAGGAGCTGACCCGCGCCGCTGCGTGGGCCTCCCGAACTAAATCCGAACTACCTTCTGATCCCGAGCTTGGCGACGAGGGCGCGATAGCGCTCGACGTCGGTGTCCCTCAGATAGTTCAGCAGACGCCGCTGCTTGCCTACCAGAAGCAGTAGGCCGCGGCGCGAGTGGTGGTCCTTGGCGTGCGTTTTCAGGTGCTCGGTGAGCTCCCGGATTCGGGCGGTGGCCAGCGCAACCTGGACTTCGGGTGATCCTGTGTCCTTTTCTGCGCGCTTGTAGTCCGCGATCAGCTTGCCCTT
The DNA here is from genome assembly GCA_035538475.1 of Candidatus Dormiibacterota bacterium. Lineage (GTDB taxonomy): Bacteria > Chloroflexota > Dormibacteria > Dormibacterales > Dormibacteraceae > 40CM-4-65-16. The sequence goes on from DATLKH010000380.1 coordinate 1,880, forward strand.
GACTTCGTTCTCTTCTGCCAAACTCGCCGCCAAGTATACGGGCGAGGCGCTCGGGGCCGCTCCGACCTCGGATCGTCGCGACGATCCGGGGGTTTGGCGCGCGAAATATGCGGTTCGTCGCGACGATCCGGGGGTTTTCCCTAATCGACGAAAACGGCGCTGCCGTCTGAACGAGGATCGGCGCCCGCCCGCCACTTTTTTGGCCCATCGACCACGATTGCGTGCGCGTGGCCGAACATCGGGTGGCGTGCCGGCATCAGCTGCACCGCCGCACCGCTTCGGTTCAATTCCCGAGCTTGAGGGTGGTCCGCCTCGATCGCCGTGGTCACGCCATCGCCCAGAATCGCCATCCGCGGACGCGCGACGGCCACGTCGGGCGCCAGGCCGTGATCCACGAGATTCACCAGCACCTGGGCCTGGATCTGCGGCTGCAGGTCTCCGCCCATCCCGCCGAAGGCCAGCCACGGTTTGCCATCGCGGGACGCCATCCCTGGGATGAGCGTGTGCATCGTCCGTTTCTTCGGCTCGAGTCGATTCACGTGATCTGGGTCGAGGCTGAAGTAAGCGCCCCGGTTCTGAAGCAGCATTCCGGTGCCCTCACAGACGACCCCTGAACCGAAATCGAAGGCGACG
>DATLKH010000381.1:0-6592 GCA_035538475.1 Candidatus Dormiibacterota bacterium
GGCCCGCCGCGAGCCGGTCACCGTCGCGCATGTCGCCCGCGATCACGAGCGGGCGTTGAGAGCGCTGCAGCGCCGAGGCCAGCGCGGCCACCTGCGCTTGATTCGGCAGCAGCCGGCCGGTGGTCATCGCCTGTGCCGGCCCACCCTGCGCTGTGGGAATGTGACCGGGCGGTGGCACGAGCGGATCACGAAACGGCAGGTTGACGTGCACGGGACCTCGACTTGCCTCAGCAACGGCACGCGCGGCGAGGCGGCGCCACATGCGAGCTGCGTTGGGAAGCTCCACTGGTACGCCTGGGTCGAAGTACCAGCGCACCGCGTCCCCGTACAGCTTGGCCTGATCGATCGCCTGGTTGGCGCCGACGTCGTGGAGCTCAGGCGGCCGGTCCGCCGTCACCACGATCAGCGGCGTTTGTGAGTGTGCAGCTTCGATGACCGCCGGATGAAACTCGGCGGCGGCCGTGCCCGATGTCGAGAGCACGAGCGCCGGCTTACCAGTCGATTTGCCGAGCCCGACGGCAAAGAAACCGGAGGATCGTTCGTCGATCTGAACGATGACCTTGATTCGCGGATGGCGCTGCAGCGCCATCGCGACCGGAGCCGAGCGCGACCCGGGCGAGACGCACGCGTACTCGACGCCTTGCGCCGCCAGCTCGTCGACGAAGGTGGCGGCAAACGATTGAGCTACATCCATACCATCGAGCCGTGATTCTGGAGGGTCGGGACGTCAGGTTGAGCTACTTTGTGGCCGGCGAAGGCACGCCGGTTACGCTCCTGCACGGCTTCACGCAAAGCGGCAGGTCCTGGCGCGAGCTGATCTCGCACATGACCGGAGACTGGATGTGGATCGTCCCCGACCTGCGCGGTCACGGCCAGACCCGAGTTCTGAATGGCGCGGCTTGCTCGATGGAAGGATGCACCTCCGATTTGGAGCTCCTGTGGGATCACCTCGGAGTCGCGCGCACGCACCTCGTCGGATACTCGATGGGAGGTCGCCTCGCGCTTCATGTCGCGGCGAAGAAACCGGAGCGGCTGCTTTCTTTGCTGACTATCGGTGCACACGCCGGACTCGATGCCGACGCCAGGGAAGGGCGCCGGCGCGGCGATGAGGCGCTGGCCGAGCGCATCGAGAATGACGGCCTCGAGGCGTTCGTCGATTACTGGAGCAACCTTCCGCTCTTTGACGGAATCCAGCGGCGCGGAGAAGCCTACGCGGCTCAGGTGCGAACTGAGCGGCTTCAAAACCACATCGCCGGTCTCGCCTGTTCGCTGCGCGGGATGGGCGCCGGCGTCATGGAGCCGGTGTGGGATGAGTTGTCGCATGCCAATTTTCCATGCACTTTTGTCGCGGGACAGCTCGACCACGGGTATGCCGCGTCAGCGCGAAGACAGGCGGCCGCGGTCCCCGAAGGGAGGGTGGAGATAGTGCCACGCGCAGGTCACGCCGCACAGCAAGAGCGGCCTGATGCGTTCGCTCACGTGTTGGCCGCTCACCTGGCGGCCGCGACAGCGGGAACTCGAAGCTCGAGCTCGCCGCGCGACTGAAGTCCCGCCGCGTAGCGCGCGGCGCCGAGTCGCTCCTGATCGAGCATTCCGCCGGCGTCGATCGCGGAGAGCACGAACCACCGGCATCCGCTCTGGACGAGAACCTCGACCCGATTGGCGACATCGACCGGCCGCCTCTCGTCAATGACGCTCGCGCTCAAAGCACGACTCCGACGGTGAACAACAGGGCGTACGCCAGCTGGGCCGCCGCCATGCGCTTGAGCGCCTCGACGAGTGAGGGTGGGCTGCTGGTCGCAAACGCGGTGCGGACCGGCACCGCCGCGATCAGAATCGCGAAAAGCACGAGCATCACCGTCACCGGAACGACGCGAAACATGAAGAGCGCGATCGGCACCGCAAACGCCGCGCAGACGAGGACGAGCAGCATTACCCGCGTGCGCTCCCGACCGATCCGCGTGGCCAGCGTGCGCTTCCCTGCAGCCGCGTCTGTGTCGATGTCGCGCAGGTTGTTCAAGACCAGGATCGCGGAGGCGAGAAAACCCATGCCGCAGCCGGCCAGCACCGCGAGCACGGGGACTCGCCCGATCTCGACGTACACGGTTCCCGCCGTGGCGACCAGACCGAAGAAAACGAAGACGAAAAGCTCGCCCAGACCGGCGTAGCCATAAGGCCGGGGACCGCCCGTGTACAGCCAGCCGGCGAGAACGCACGCCGCCCCGACGAACAGCAATCGCCGGTCCACGGCCAGGCTGAGGACCAGGCCGACCACACCGGCCAAACCGAACGCTGCGATCGCTGCGAACCGGACCTGCTCTGGTCTGACGATTCCTGAGGAAGCGGCCCGGAGCGGGCCGGAGCGGGCCTTGCTGTCCGCGCCGCGCTTGAAATCCGAATAGTCGTTGGCGAAGTTCACGCCGAGCTGCATGGCGATTGCGACGATCAGTGCCGCCACGCCGGCCGCCCAGCGCAGTCCTCCTTCATGGATCGCGATCGCGGTTCCGGTGAGCACGGGCGCCACCGACGCTGCGAGGGTCGCGGGGCGAACCGCCGACCACCACACGCGGGCCGGAGTCAGCGTCGCAGTTGCAACCGCCATCTCGTCAGGGTCGTTTCGGGAACTTTGCGAAGTTCGGCTTTCGTTTTTGCACGTATGCGTCGCGACCTTCCTGCGCCTCTTCGCTCATGTAGTAGAGCAGCGTCGCGTCGCCGGCGAGCTGCTGAATCCCGGCGAGGCCGTCGTCGGCGGCATTCATACCGGCCTTGATCATGCGCAGGGCGAGCGGGCTGAGCTGCAGAATTTTCCGACACCAGGCCAGGGTCTCGCTCTCAAGATCAGCGAGAGGCACGACCTTGTTGACCAGGCCCATGTCGAACGCTTGCCGCGCGTCGTACTGGTCGCAGAGAAACCAGATCTCGCGCGCCTTCTTCTGACCGACGATCCTGGCCAGAAGCCCGGATCCATAACCGCCGTCGAAGCTTCCGACTCTGGGTCCGGTCTGGCCGAAACGAGCGTTGTCGGCGGCGATGGTCAGGTCGCAAACGACGTGGAGCACATGTCCGCCGCCGATCGCGTATCCCGCGACCATCGCGATCACCGGCTTGGGCAGACGCCGGATCTGGATCTGGAGATCGAGGACGTTGAGCCGGCCGCGGCCCTTCGCGTCGACGTAGCCATCGTCCCCGCGGATGCGCTGATCACCGCCTGAGCAAAACGCCTCTGTGCCGGCGCCCGTGAGGATGACGACGCCAACTTCGGGATCGTCTCGCGCGACGTCGAACGCTCGGGACATCTCGAAGACGGTCTGCGGGCGGAACGCGTTGCGGACTTCAGGCCGGTTGATGGTGATCTTGGCCACGCCATCGGAGGTCTCGTAGACGATGTCCTGATAGTCGCCTGAGCGCACCCAATCCAGCCTGCCCGAATCTTTCAAGCAACCACTCCTAGAGCAGATGCTAGCGCGATCTGCTCAGGCGTGTTGGCGCGGCTTCTTCTTTGGAAACAGGCGGACGATCTTGGCGTAGTCGTCTGGAGTGTCGATATCGTCCGGCCGGCCGGGCGCAGGCACGATGTCGAGCATCTCCGGCCGCCCGCGCAAAACCTGTCGGGCTCCCGCATCGCCCTCCAGGGCGAAGATCTCGGGCCACAGCTCGCGGGAAAGGATCACCGGAGGGGCCCAGCCATCGGTTTCCTGCGCCACCGCGACGGCGGGACGGGACCCTTCTCTCCGCCAGGCTCGCATCAACGCCGCCACGGTGCGGGGACCGACCAGCGGCTGGTCGCCGAGCAGGATCATCGCCGCCTCGATTTCGGACCGCATTGCTTTCAGTCCGGCGTGGAGCGACGACGCCATGCCGGTCGCGGCCTTCTGGTTGTAAACCACCTCAGCCCGGCCGTTGATCGCGCGCCTCACGTCATCTTCCGCATAGACCACGACCGTCTGGTGACAGCCACCCTCGGACGCCGCTTCGAGCACGTGCCGGACCATCGGGATGCCGTCGATGTCCAGCAGCAATTTCTGAGACCCGGGCATGCGCGAGCTCGAGCCGGCGGCGAGCACGATGCCGCCCACCGGCAGGAGAGCCGCGGCGAGCCGCTCGAAAGGCGGTCGCGAGGACCGGACCCACTCGACCTCGATGCCGGCGCGAATCGCGGTTTCCGCAAAGTCGCGCAGCCGTCCGCCGTCGCCGTCGACGAGGAGCAGCCGGCGGCCGACCAATGGACTGAGGTCGGGCACGACTTCGGGCAATCCGACCACCGCCACGGACCGGCAATCCTCACGCGAGGCGACGTGCTGAAGACCAGCGTCCAGGTCGCGGCCCCTCACGACCATCGAGTGAGCACCTTCGGGTTCACGGTAAGTCCGCCCCCGAATGTCGAGGTCCAAGTCCCCCATGACGAAGACGCTCAAAGCCGGGACAGCATGCCAGATCGAAGGCGGCTTACTCTCCTCTTTTGGATGCCAATTCTTGGTGCGCATGTGGATTCCTCAGGCGGCCTGCATCTCGCTTACGAGCGAGCCAAGGCCATGGGTGCGGATGCGATTCAAGTCCACCCTACGCCGCCTGGCTTTTGGGGATCTCCCAAGCTGGACGAGAACCGGATCTCGACTTTCAAGGAGGCGGCGGCCAAGCACGGCCGTCCACCCTTCTATTTCCACGCCGTGTACCTGATCAATCTGGCCGGCGACGATCCCACGCTGCGACAGCGCTCCGAAAGCACGCTGGCCGGTTACCTGAAAGCCGCGGACGAGCTGGGAGTCAACGGCGTGATCTTCCACACCGGCTCACACAAGGGCGCCGGCTTCGAGAAACGGTTGCCTTCGATCACCGAGCACCTCCAGCACGTGCTCGAACGGGCCGACCCGAAGTCAGCGCGGCTGTTGATCGAGAACAACGCCGGCCTAGGTGGGTGCGTGGGGGCCAAGTTCGAGGAGATCCGGCAGATGCTCGACGCGCTGGACAACGATCCAAGGGTTTCGGTCTGCTTCGACACGTGTCATGCGTTCGCGTCGGGTTATGACGAACGCAGCGCAGCGCAGGTCAAAAAGACGATCGACGAGCTCGACCGGGTCATCGGCTTGTCCCGGGTCGATGTCATCCACTGCAACGATTCGGTCACCGGACTCGGATCGAACAGGGACCGCCACGCCAACATCGGCGACGGCCAGATCGGCGAAGAGGGTTTTCGCGCCCTGCTTCACGAGCCGCGCCTGGCCAAGCTTCCATTCATCCTCGAGGTGCCGGGCGCCGGCGGCGGACCGGATGCCGAGCAAGTCACGATTCTGAAACGGCTCGCAGGAGCGAAAGCCAACTAGAGGATCGCGGTTACATCCAGCGTTCGCGGTTCCGGTAGATCTCCACGACCGGGCCAGTTGGATGCTGGCGGCGGTAGTCGCGAAAGCGCTTGAGCAAGCGCTGGTAGCGGCGGTTCGACGACCGCAACCTGCGGTGCGGAATGTCGATGAGGAATTTTTCGACCTTCCACATGTTGGTCAAGGCCAGCCGCCAGTCGTACTTGCCCAAATCGCGCAGGTCCACCAGCTGGTAGCCGGTGACGCGGCCGGTGAAGTCCACGTACGGGTCGAAGTAGCTCCAGACAAGGTCTCGGATGCCGCGGAACACGGGTTTCCGGCCGTGCAGTCCGGCATCGCGGGATCGGGCCACCGAGCCCCACCGGCCGCGCCGCCGAAACACGAAGATCACGTGATCGATCTTGTCCTTGGACTCGAAGCTGACCACCAGGGGCGGGTAGCCATGCTGCTCCAGGATCACGGCGGCGGCGAGCGCGGCCTCGAGGCAGTGAGCGGTCTGGTTCCGCACGACTTGCCTGAAAGATCGGAGCGTTTCTCCTTCGCGCTCCCAGTTGTAGGGCAGCCTGCGCAGGAATTGCTGGACCTGCTCAGGAGTCCGGTATCGCTGGATGATTCGCCGCTCTTCGGCGGTGAAGACGTCCGGCCGGTCGGGCGGATGCGTCATTGGTTGAATAAGTAAGCCTCAGGCTTACTTCCGATCGAGCTCCCAAACGTGCCAGATGCGCGGCACGATCCATGCGCTTACTCGGTGCGCGTTTCGGTTTCGGAACCGCCTGCCGGTGTAACGCGTCGACAGGAGATCGATGTCTGCGAGATCCTGATCTTCCTCAATCGCCACGACATCGCCGGTGAAGCTGACGTGCTGATACCAGTTGTCCCCGAGCACCGTGAATCCCACCTTCGGGTTCTCGCGCATCCACGCCAGGCGGCTGCGCCGCGCGTCCATGTTGACCAGAACTCGCTCGCCGTCCCAGTCGTACCAGGTCGCGACCGGCATCGGATAACCGTCCGGCTTGATGCAGGTGATGACCGCGGGATTCGGTCTTCGGAGGAAGCTGTCAACCAGCTCCGGTATCGCGTGCTCCACAAGAGATCATTTTCGCTACACGCTGTACGGGAGCCTGCGCGAGAGAGCGGCCGCGGCGCCCAGGACGATGTAAGTCCCGGCTGCGAAACGTCCCGCGCGCCGCTGCGCGGTCGTGCTCTTCATGAACCGTCGCGAGATCGCCGACGCGCTCAGTACGTAGGTGGTATCGACTGCCAGCGCAATCCCG
>DATLKH010000382.1:0-3735 GCA_035538475.1 Candidatus Dormiibacterota bacterium
TTGTGTCTCGGCCGCCGCGGTGCCTCCGGCTTTACCCAGCAGGACATCAGCTCTCTGGATGACCTGGGGTCGATCGCGGGCGTGGCGGTCGAGAACTCTCGGATCCTTCAGGTCGTCACCGGTCAAGCTTCCCGCCTCGACACCGCGCTCGATGCACTGGGCGAAGTGTCCGAGGCACTCACCACGGTCACGCAGGGTTCGAAAGTGCTCGAAGAGAAGACCCTGCAGAGCGCGATTCGAGTCGTCGACGGCAGCTCCGGCCTGCTCACGCGCACCACAGAGGAAGGACATCAGGCGGTGATCACTTCAGTCGGGTTCGAGCCGGCCCTCGACGGCACGGTCTTTCAAAACGGTCAGGGCGTGGTCGGCGCGACCATGCTCAGCCAGCGCCCCACCGCGGTCAGCGACTTCATCGCGCATCCCGATCTGGCGTCGGCTCCCGACCTCAGCTGGTACGGAATGCAGTCCGCGATCTGCGCGCCAATGATCGAGGACGGCCACCTCTGGGGCACGCTCTCTGTCTTCGACACCAAGAAACGAGATTGGACGGCGGACGACCAGCGCGTTTTGGCGACGCTCGGCAACCAGAGCGTCGTCGCCGTGCGCAACGCGGAGCTCTACGAGAAGAATGAGCGCAGCATATGGGAGCTGCGCAACCTGCAGGAAGCGCTGCAAGCCGCCACCTCGACATTGGATTTGAACCAGGTGCTGCAGCAGGTGCTCGCGGGAGCGGCCAAGGCATCATCGGCGCAGATCGGGTGCCTCGCCCTCGACGACCAGGGGAAGCTCATCCTCAAAGGCGGGTTCGGCACCGATCACCAAACCGCCGAGAGGCTGGCGCTCGAAATCGGCGGCAAGATCTGCCGCCGGGTGATGGAATCGGGTGAGTCGGTGATGGAGGCGATGGATCAAAAGGCCGCCGCCGACAGCCCGCTCAATCCTCGAGCCGTGCTGTGCGTGCCGATCACGCTCCGCGGCCAGCCGCAGGGCGTCGTCTTCCTCGCCAACTACCAGCCTGGCCATGTTTTCAGCGAGGACCACCGCCATCTGGTGACGGAGGTGGCCACACAGGCGGCCGTCGCAATCGACAACGCGCGCCTCTTCAAAGATCGCGAAGAAGTCATCCTGGCCTCACTCGAAGCTCTGGCTCGCGCCGTCGATGCTCGCGATCCGTACACGCGCGGACACTCCGAGCGCGTGACCCAATATGCGTTGGTGATTGCGCGGCAGATGCACTTCTCGCCGAAATCGCAGGAAGCGTGGGTGCGGTTGGAGCGCGGCGGACGGCTGCACGACATCGGCAAGGTCGGCGTGCCCGACGCAATCCTGCAGAAGACCGGAAAGTTGACCGAAGACGAGTTCGAAAAGATGAAGTCGCACACGGTCGTCGGTTTCAACATCCTCAGCGGGCTGCGCATGCTGACGGACGAGCTCGTGATCGTGCGTTCGCATCACGAGCGCTACGACGGCAAGGGTTATCCGGATCACAAGGCGGGCGACGAGCTGCCGATCTTTGCGTGGATCGTCAGCGCTGCCGATGCCATCGACGCCATGACGTCAGACCGTCCGTACCGCAAAGGCATGACCATGGAGGTTGCGGTGGACCAGGTTCGCCAGGGCGCGGGAACGCACTTCCATCCCGACGTCGCCGAGGCGGTGCTGGACGCAGCCGAAAGCGGGGCGCTGAAGCTGATCTCTCAGGAGTCGATGTACAAGGACGCGCCGTCTGTGGGTGCGTTCGAAAACCCGGTCGGCTAGATCGGTTCGTCGGCGCGCGGTGCCGAGAGCTCCTCCGCCCGCACGAGGCTTCGGCCTCTTTGCCACGTGACCGTCGCCACCGCGGCGAGTAGGACGGTTGCCGCCCCCGAAGCCGTGAGAGTCCAGCGAGCGCCGATGGCGCCAACGATCGGCCCGCCAATCGCGGTGCCGAGCGGGTCGGAGACCAGAAGCGCGGCGCTGCGGGCGGCAAGCACCTTGGGCAGGTTCGCTGTCGTGGTGATCGATTGGAATAGCGCATATGTCAGCGGAACGAACGGACCGTACACGAGGCCGCCGGCCGCAAAGCAGATCAGCGTGACGCCAGTCGGCGCAAAGGCAAACGGAACCAGACACGCGCCCCAACCGGCGACGATCAAGAGCACGATGCGGCGGGAGGCCTGGACGCGGAGCATTCCCGTCAGGAGCGTCGAGGCCAACGCGCCGACGCCGAAGCTCGTCCAATAGGCACCGAGCAGCCGCGCGTCCGCGTGCAGGTCGTGGGCGACGTAGACGGGAATGGCGTCCTCGACCGGCCCATAAATGAAAAAGAACAGCCACGTGAGGGCGATCAGGCCGAGCAGGTGGTTTCGGCGTAGGAGGCTGAAGCCGGATTCCGCGGCTCGTGAATCGACAGGCTGCGCCGCAGTCTCGGCATCGGTCCTCGTCCGCCAGGCTTGGAGACCGAGGAACGCAAACGAGGCGGCGTCGAATGCCAGAAGCCAGCCCGGCGCGAGCCTGGTGAGAAGCAAGCCCGCAACCGCCGGCCCGAGGATTGTGGCGAGCCACATCTGTGCGCTCGTGAGTGAGTTGGCGGTCAGGCGTCCATCGGCGCCCCCGACTTCCGCGAGCAGCGTGTATTGGCCCGCAGTCCCCCAACTCGTCAGGATCGACGAGCCCGCAAGCAGCGCGACATATGCAGCCGGCGACAGCTCTTGGATCACCGCCAGCAGAGCGACGGTGCTGAGGAACGCCGCGCGTAGCAGGCAGTGAGCGAGCACGAGAGCACGTGCGGGGCGGTGGCGCAGGATCCTTTCGAACGCGAATGCCCCGGCGGCTCCGGGCAAGGTGTAGGCGGCGATGCTGAGCCCGACGTAAAGCCCGAGCTTGCCTGGCGGGGCTGTGAGCACGGCCAGCCACGCGATGGTGACGGTGCTCATACTGTCGCCGATCGCTGAGACGCCAAGTCCCGAGAGCAGCCTGCGGGCGCCGCGGTCTTTCAGCAACACCCGGTACGCGTGCGGGTTCACGGTCATGGCACTGAAGCTAAATCAGTGAGCCTGTCGATCTGTCTCCGAAAGTGCTCAGTAGGCTTTCGCCAGCGACACTCGGAACTTCGCCGGCCGGCCGCAGACGAAGCACTTGGCACCAGGCTGCCCGTGCGGATCGATGGTGCGAATCGTGACGCCACCCGCGTCCGCTTTGACCTGCGCCTCTTCCTCACTCTCGCCGCACCAATTAACCCACACGAATCCGCCGCGTTCGCGAAAGTGTGCGACCACCTCATCGAGGGTGCCCAGCTCGAACGTGTTCTCGCGCTGAAACTGAAGCGCGCGCTCGTACAGCTTCTTCTGAAACGCGTCGAGCTCAGACTGCAGTCGCTCAGCCAATCCGGAAACGGGCAACGATATTTTTTGGCGCGTCAATCGATCGACGAGCTCGACCTGTCCAGCGTCTGCATCGCGGCCACCGACGTTCAGCCGCAGCGGCACGCCCTTCAGCTCCCAGTGCGCGTATTTGTCACCAGGCCTCTCGTCGCGCCAATCCACGCGGTGACGGATGCCGGCCCGCTTGAGCTCCGGCGCCCAACCGTCGATGAAGCGCTCGACCTTGGCTCGGCTCTCGTCGTCGCGGAAGATCGGCACGATCACGACCTGGACCGGCGCCACTTTCGGAGGAAGGACCAAGCCTGAATCGTCACCGTGCGCCATCACCGCAGCCCCGACGAGTCGCGTGGTCATGCCCCACGAAGTCGAGTAG
>DATLKH010000383.1:0-1532 GCA_035538475.1 Candidatus Dormiibacterota bacterium
AGTCGGCCCGCATCAAACGCACGAAAGAAGGAATCGAGCTCACGCCAACGGCGATCACGACATTGCGCAGACCAACGCCGAGTCCCGCCACCAGCCCCAATGCCAAGACAATGGGCGGGAAGGCAAGCAAGATGTCGGTGAAGCGCTGGATCAGGATGTCGAACCAGCCACCGACGTATCCGGACAAGGCGCCAAGAGGAACACCGACGGCAATGCCCAGAGCGACCGCCATCAAGCCGAGGCTCAGCGTGTACCGAGATCCATAAACGAGGAGCAGCAGCTCGTCGCGTCCGAAGTTGTCCGTCCCCAGGATGTGTCCGCTTCCGCCCGGTCGCAGCAGAACGTCCTCGAGGTGGTTCTGGCCAGGCGTAAACGCGAAGGCGAACGGACCTAGGATCGCGGCGACCGCATAGACCGCAAGCACGCAGAGACCGACCAGCGCGCTCCGATGCATGACCAGACGCCGCCACACCGCAGCTGGGCGTACGCGCGCGGCCGTTTCCGGCGCAACGCGCTCGGCTTCGAGGATCTCAGCTGTAGTGGATGCGGGGATCGACATATGCATAAAGGAGGTCGACGATCAGGTTGACCGCGACAAACGTCACGCCGAACATCAGCACCAGGCCCTGCACGACGGGATAGTCACGGAAGAAAATCGAATCGACCAGCAGACGCCCGACACCTGGCCACGCGAACACCGTTTCCGTGACTACTGCACCTCCAAGCAGCGAACCAAACTGCAATCCGATGACCGTCAGGATGGGGAGGAACGCGTTGCGAAGCGCGTGCCGGAAGATCACAGTCCGCACCGGCGCGCCTTTCGCGCGGGCCGTGCGGATGTAGTCCTGGCCCAGCACTTCGAGCATCGACGACCGCGTCATCCGCGCAATCAGTCCGACCGAGAACAAGGCGAGGGTTAGGGCGGGCATCACGATCGATGTCGGTTCGTCGGCGCCTGCGGCTGGAAAGAGATGCAGTTCGATCGCGAAAAGGATGATCAGCATCAGCCCGAGCCAGTACACGGGCATCGAAACCCCGAAGACGGAGAAGCCCGAGATCAGGAGGTCCAGGATTGTGTTGCGGCGAACTGCGGCGGCGATTCCGGCGAGGATCCCCACGACCACCGCGATGACCAATGCCACGACTGCGAGTTCCGCCGTGTAAGGAATCCGGCTCCCGATCTCCTCGATCACGGGAGCGTTGGTGTGAGCCGAGGTGCCGAGATCAACACGGAGAAGTGAACCCATGAAGTCCAGGTACTGCACCCAGAGCGGCTGATCGAGGCCCATCTGCTGCCGGATGCGTTCGACGTCCTCAGGCGAAGCGAGCACGCCGGCGATCACACGCGCTGGATCGCCGGGCAGCAAACGCGCCATGAAAAAGACGACGGTCGCCACCCCCCAAAGCGTGGGGATGGCGACCACCACTCGCCGCGCGATATATGTGATCACCGGCGGACCGGCCGGTTCATCTGCTTATGCCGGTGATGCGTACACCGTGTAAAAGGACTCGTTGGGAATCGACTGCACGTT
>DATLKH010000384.1:0-2548 GCA_035538475.1 Candidatus Dormiibacterota bacterium
ATCGATCAACAGTGATGGCAGCCCGGACTCTGCTGCAGCAGGCACTGGTCACGACGTTCGGCCTGAAGGTGGCTGGATGGCTGGCCGGCATCATCGAAGCTCGCGCGATGCTCGCTGCAATCCACGATCATCGGCTCGTGCTTCAATTCGGTGGTGCGGTAGGCACACTGGCTTCGCTGGCCGACCGTGGTCCGGAGGTTGCACGGGAGCTTGCGGCCGAGTTGGGATTTTGGGAACCGCTCCTCCCCTGGCATACCGCCCGATCGAGGGTCGTCGAACTTGCCTCAGCATTGGCCATCACCGCCGGGGTCGCCGGGAAGGTCGCGCTGGATGTCGTCCTGCTCGCCCAAACCGAGGTGGGCGAAGTCAGCGAAGGTTGGTCTACGGGACGCGGTGGCTCGTCGACGCTGCCGCAGAAACAGAATCCGGTCAATGCCATCGAGATCCTCGCTGCTGTGCGAGGCGTTAACGCGCAGGCCAGCGCCTTGTTGGCGACGATGCTTCAAGAGCACGAGCGGGCCGCGGGAGCCTGGCAGGCTGAATGGCAAGCAGTCTCGGAGACGCTCCGTCTCACGGGCGGCGCCGCGCATCGACTGGCCGATCTTCTGGAAGGCCTGGAGGTGGATAGCGAGCGGATGCGGCGCAACCTTGGACAGTCCGGCGGACGGATCATGTCGGAGCATGTCGTGATGGTGCTAGGCGAGCGAGTTGACCCGAGGACGGCGCGCAAGCTTGTGGATGCTGCCGTGTCCAAATCCACCACATCAGGCCGGCCGTTCACCGAAGTTGTCTTGGAGGATCCGGCGATCACCGCCCACCTTACCCGCGAGCAGCTCGCCTCCGCACTGGACCCGTACAGTTATCTCGGCGCTTCGGACCAGCTGATCGATCGGACGCTCGGCGCGTACCGCGAGCAGACACGGCAGGTTCGGCGACGCCTCAAGGCAGAGACATGAACGACGAAGAGCGGCGAGAGCGCGGGATGAAGGTTCGGCGCGAGGTGCTGGGCGACGAGTACGTCGACAAATCCATGAACAAAGCGACCGAGCTCACCCGCGAGTTCCAGGACCTCATCACGCGCTACGCCTGGGGCGAGATCTGGACGCGTCCGGGGCTCGACCGCAAGACGCGCAGCTGCATCACCGTGGCCATGACCGTCGCGCTCAATCGGCCCAACGAGCTTGCCCTGCATCTTCGGGGCGCGCTGCGCAACGGCGTGACTGTGGCCGAATTGAGAGAAGTCCTGCTCCAGACGGCGGTCTACTGCGGGGTGCCGGCTGCGCACACGGCCTTCAAAGTTGCCGAGGAAGTCCTCGGCGACGGCAAGGATTGAGCTTTCTCACCGTCCCGGAACTCCTGAGATCCGCGGCTGACCGATTCCGCGATGCGCCCGCCCTCCTCACTGACGATCGGGCCGAGTCTTTTCATGAACTCGTTGGCGCAGTTCAAGGAGCAGCGACCGAACTGCGCCACCGCGGGCTCAAACCAAGGGACCGGGTGCTGATCGCCGCACCAAACTCAGCCGAACTCGTTCACGTGTGGATGGGAGCAATCTGGGCCGGCGGGATCCCTGCCGCGGTGAATCCCGAGTTAAAGCAGGCCGAGCTGGACTACGTCAATGAAGACCTCGAGCCGAGTGTGACATTGCTTCACGATGAGATTGCCGACGTCGGCCGTGGAACTGCCGCAGGAAACGAGGCTGGTGCTGCGAAAGCCGATCCAATGGACGTCGCAGCCATCGTGTACACGTCGGGGACGACCAGCCGGCCAAAGGGCGTCATGGTCCGGCACGCGGCATACACGGAAACCGGTCGATCGTTTCGCAGCTGGATCGGTCTTGGCGCCAGTGAGCGGCTCTGGGCATGCATGCCCTTCTTTCACATCAATGCGCAGGCCTACTCACTGATGACGACCCTGGCCCATGGATTTAGCTGCGCCATCTCGCCAAAATTCCACGCCTCGACGTTCTGGCAAGAAGCGTGCGACCTCGAGGTGACATCGGTCAATGTCGTCGGCGCCATGCTCGAGTTCCTGGCGAAGCAGCCTGAAGAGCGTTGGATGCCATCATCGCTTCATCGCATGTACGCCGCGCCCGGACCGGACCCGGAACGACGCAGCGAGCTCGAAGCCCGCTTCCAGCTTCGGATCGTGACAGGTTACGGCATGAGCGAGAACCCCTTCGGTTGCATCGAAGGCCCGACCTCGCGTGACAAGGTGGGCAGCATCGGCCGGCCGCGTCAGCCGGTATCGGGCGCATTCGAGAATCGCTTGCGGATTCTCGCGCCGGATGGAGCGAACGTGCCCGATGGCGAAGTAGGGGAGCTGTGCTTTCAGAATGCGGTGATGACGCCCGGCTACTGGCGCGCTCAAGAGATCACGAACGTTATGCTTCGCGATGGCTGGCTGCACACCGGGGATGCCGGTTATCGGGATGTGGAGGGCGATGTCTTCCTCACCGGTCGCTTTAAAGACATGATCCGCCGCCGTGGCGAAAATATCGCCCCCGCCGAAGTCGAAGACGCACTCCGGGAACACCCGAGCGTCGAGA
>DATLKH010000385.1:0-2503 GCA_035538475.1 Candidatus Dormiibacterota bacterium
CGTGAAGTCCTGCTCATCCTCCTTCTCGAGGGCAACCTGCTTCGCCAGCAGGTGATCAACGTCACGCAGAGCGCGACCCAGATCCAACTGACCAGGCTCACCGCCCGGCTCAACTCCCTGCTCGGCGGGCGCTCCAGCGATGAAGCCCGCAGGCGCTATGACGCGGCGCCGCTTGGACTTGAGAAAGAGATCCTGGGCCAGGTGATCGCCGTGCTCGATCTCTACGAGAAGGGTGGCGAGAGCCCGGTCGTCCACGATGGCGTGCGCAACCTTCTGCGCCAGCCGGAGTTTGCCGAATCGTCGCGGCTGCATCAGGTCCTCGAGGTGCTGGAAGAGACGCGCTACCTGACCGTTCTGCTGCAGCAGCTGATCGGCACCTCCGACCTGCAGATCGTGATCGGATCGGAAAACTCTTCGAGCCAGCTGCAGGGCTGCACGGTCGTGCTCACCAGCTATGGACCTTCCGACCGCTTGAAAGGAGTCGTCGGCGTCATCGGCCCCACCCGCATGGCTTACTCGCAAACCGTCGCGCGGCTGCAAGCGGTGGCTCGCCGCGCCAGCGACCGCATGGCCGAGCTGGGAGTTTGATCGGACCGCCGTTCGCGGTATCTAGACACCGATGACGACCCGCAAGCACCCCCACGATCCCCAGCAGGAAAGCGATCGCCCTCGAGAGACCACCGGCCTGCTCGAGGCAAAGATCGCCGAGCTGGAATCCGCGAACGCCGAGGCGAAAGACAGATACCTGCGACTCGCCGCTGATTTCGACAACTTCAAAAAACGCTCGCGTCAGGAGCACCTCGAGACGATCCAGCACGCTTCGGCCGACCTGATCGGCCGCCTGCTGCCGGTCCTCGACGACTTGCAGAACGTGCTCGACCACGCGCCGGCCGGCGTCGACCGGACATGGCTCAAAGGCCTCGAGCTCAGCGTCCGCAAGCTCGAAGACGCGCTCGGCACTCACGGGCTCGAGCCCATCGAGTCCGTCGGCGCGCACTTCGATCCCAAGATCCACGAGGCGGTCGGTCACGAGGAATCGGCCGAGCACCCTGAGGACACGGTGGTGTCCGAGCTGCGGCGGGGCTACCGGATCCGCGACCGAGTCGTCAGACCCGCGCTGGTCAAAGTCGCCCGGCCACCTGCCGCCTTGCCCTCCGAGAACGAAGAAACCGCCAGCTAAGTGGCCGTCAAGCGCGACTACTACGAAATTCTCGGCGTCGACCGCCAGGCGTCGGCAGAGGACCTGAAGCGCGCCTTTCGCAAGATCGCCATGGAGTCACACCCCGACCGCAATCCCGGCGACGAGGCAGCGCATGAACGTTTCAAGGAGGCGAGCGAGGCTTACTCCGTCCTGTCCGATCCCGAGCGAAGGCGCTCGTACGACCTGTTCGGCCATGCAGCCGTAGGCGCCGGACCGGCTGTTGACTTCAGCGACATCCCCTTTGCCGACATCTTCGACACCTTCTTCGGCGGCGGCTTCGGAGCCCGGGCTCGTCGTGAGCGCTCGAATCGTGGCGACGACCTGCGCTACGACATGACCATCACGTTCGAAGAGGCCTACACCGGCGTCGACAAGCAGATCGATGTGCCGCGACTGGTGACTTGTGACCGATGCAAGGGAAATGGAGCGGAGCCTGGAACCAGCGACGAGACGTGTCCCGGATGCCGCGGCTCGGGCCAGATCCGCCGCGCGGCGCAGTCTCTGTTCGGTCAGGTCGTGACCACGGTCACATGTCCCACCTGCGGAGGCGCGGGCCGGATTCTCAAGCAGCCGTGCGTGCAGTGCCGAGGCCAGGGTCGCACCCAGCAGTCAAAGCGCCTGGCGGTCAAGATCCCGGCCGGCGTCGACACCGGATCGCAGATCCGTTTGAGCGGGGAAGGGGAGGCGGGAATCCGAGGTGGACCGCCCGGTGATCTGTACGTCGTGATCAGGGTCAAGCCCCATCCGCAGCTTGCGCGGCACGAGCAGGACATCGTCTACGAGCTGCGGGTCAACATGGTTCAGGCTGCACTCGGCGATCGCATCGAGATCCCGACGCTGGATGGGCCGGTCGAGATCGCGATCCCCGCGGGCACGCAGCACGGGCAGTCGTTCCGGCTCCAGGGCCGCGGGATGCCCGACGTGCGCGGCGGCCGGCGTGGGGATCAATACGTCGTTGCTCAGGTCGTCATCCCGAAGGACCTCGATCCGGAGCAGAAAGCCCTGCTCCGCAAAGTCGGTGGGCTCACCGGCAAGCCGGAGAAGGTCTCGAAGGGGTTCTTCGACAAGCTCCGAGACGCCATCTCGCTCGACTAGCCAAGGCCTCGATGGATCGTCCAGGGCGAGTGACGGCATAACTTCCGGTCTTGCGGGGTAGTTGTTAAGTTCAGTACTTTTGATCCGTATATAAATGGGAGACGTGTCAAAGACCATCGATCTCGAACTCACACGAGCTGAGGTAGAAGTCCTCGAGCTGGAAGCCCGGCTTCGAGTCGTCCCCATGAACGACACCCAGCTTTCCGA
>DATLKH010000386.1:0-4506 GCA_035538475.1 Candidatus Dormiibacterota bacterium
TGGAGGCGGTGCTCCCATCGAGCGTGACTCTGGGCGGCCGCACCGGCGCAGTCCTGTCCGGCCTGGCCCTGCTCCTGCTTGCGGGCGGCATCGCCCGCGGCCAGCACATCGCTTTCCGTCTGACCATCGCGGTCCTGGTCAGCACGATCGCGTTCGTGCTGGTGAAAGACCTCGACTTCGAAGCGGCCGCACTCTTCGCCTGGATTCTCGCCGGACTCTGGTGGTTCAGGCACCACTTCGACGCCGACTCCGAACCGACGCAAGCGCGGTGGGGCATCGCAGTCTTGCTCATCGGCGTCTTGACCGCGGTCGTCTACGCGCTTGCCGGAGCCGCGCTCTTGCAGAACCAGCTGCAGCCGGAGTTCGGTTTCATACGCACGCTGGAGACTCTCGTCGCGTCGCTGGCCGGCAGCCCGGCCCGCTATCACGCGCTCACCGAGAGGGCCAACTGGTTCCTGGGCTCTCTACCCGTTGTCAGCTACGCGTTGGTGATCTGCGCACTGGTCTTGCTGCTGCGTCCTGTCTTCGCGCCGCGCGTCGCCACCGCGGATCGGATGCGCCTGCACCAGCTGCTGAAGTCCGAAGGTCGCAATCACATCTCGCATCTCGCCGTGCACGGAGCGTCGAGCTATCACTGGGTGGGGCAGGATGCGTGCGTCGCCTTCACACTGCGCGGACGCACCGCCCTTGCACTCGGTGATCCGATCGCGCCGGCTTCAGTGCTAGAGGAGGCGATTGCGGACTTTGCCGCTTATTGCGACCGGCAAGATTGGATTCCCGCCTTCTATCAGGTCGATGATCCAACGCCATACCGAAGGCTCGGTCTGAAGCTTGTGCCTGTCGGGGCAGAGGCAGTGCTGAAAACGGATTCGTTCTCGTTGTCGGGCAGGCGCCGAGCGGATTTGCGCTATGCGGTTCACCGCGCTGGGAAGGAAGGGCTTCGCTTCACGTTCGCGCCCGGCCCACAAGTCATCGACCAGCTTCGGGCGGAGCTGAACGACGTGTCCGGAAGCTGGCTGCAGAGTCACCGATCACCGGAGCTGGGGTACAGCCTCGGCACGCTGGCCACGCTGAGTGACCCGGACATCGTCGTCGGCCTCGCAACGAGTCCGTCCGGCCGCGTGGAAGCATTCGTCAGCTGGCTTCCGGTTCCAGCCCGCGACGGCTGGACTCTGGATTTGATGCGGCGCCGGCCCGACAGCACTTACGGCGCAATCGAGGCCGTGATGGTCAAGTCGATCGAAGAAGCGTCGCGCCGCGGGATCGCGGAGCTCAGCCTCGGTATGACGCCGAGGGTGATCCACGCGCGAAATGGAAACGGCGTGGACCGAGCACTGCGCGCCATGTTCTGGGGGCTCGACCGGTTTCAGCGCAGCCACACGCTGCAGCGATTCAAAGAGAAGTTCGGGCCGAGCTGGGAAGACCGATTTCTCGCCGTCCCGACGTCGGCGGTGCTGCCGGAAGTGATGGTCGCGCTGGTTCGGGCCCACCTTCCGCCCATGCGAGCGACTCTGGCCTGGGTGGGATCGAAGCTGACGGAGAATCGCCCGCCGGAGCGCCGGCGGGCGGTGGCTTGAGCTAAGCCGTCTGAGTCTTCGTCTCGGTCGCTGGAGCAGGCGTCCGAGTCAGCAGCGCGGTGCCGACTCCGAGAATCGTCAGGACGGTCATGACGATCAACGTCACCGGTTCGGGGAAACGGATCCCCAATACAGCGTCGAGCGAGTACGCGCCCGGTCCAGCCAGAGCGATGGCCGCGACACCGGCCAGGAGCGACAGGTTGAACTCGAAGCCCCCCTTGGTGTTGAAGAAACCCTTCGGCAGGTGCACGAGGGCGATCGCCACGAGCATCGAGCCGGCGATGGCGAAACTGGGGAGAGGGTCGAGAAGGCCGAGCGCGAAGCCGATGCCGCCGGTGAGCTCGGCTAGCGCGGATATCCAGGCCCACGGCGCAGCCGGCCGCAGGCGCATCCGGGTGATGGCGCCGGTCCAGCCTTGCATGCCCGGACCGCCCCACCAACCGAAAAGCTTCTGGGCGCCGTGGGCGAACAGGATGCCCCCGACGACCAAACGGAGAACGAGAAGTCCTAGAGAAATCATTGCGTATGCAATCTTCCCAGCCTGTCGCAGGCCAAACATCGCCGGTCGATAGACTCACCCGGGGAGGGCCCGTAGCTCAGTTGGTTAGAGCGGGCGACTCATAATCGTCTGGTCGGTGGATCGAGGCCACCCGGGCCCACTCGAAATGCTGGAATTTCCCCGCTCTGACGCCAAAGGCGTCAAATCCTCGCCTTGATTCGGCTCGCGTGGCGTCAAAGGCGCCGAATCGGCTGGAGTCTTTAACATCGGCGCGTGACCGCCGCCCTCAGCAACTTCGTCGCGGCCTACGGCCTCGGGGCGGTTTTCGTGCTGATGATCGCCGAGAGCTGCGGTTTTCCCTTTCCCAGCGAAATCATCATGCCGACCAGCGGTCTGCTGGCGGCCACGGGCCACTTGAATCTGATCGCGGCGATCGTCGCCGGCGCCCTGGCAAATCTCGTCGGATCGCTGATCGCCTATGGACTTGCTGCTCGATTCGGCAAGCCCCTGCTGCTGGGACCCGGCCGCTACATCGGCATTCGCGCCCACCATCTCGAGCTGGCTGAAGGCTGGTTCCACAGATGGGGCCTTGTCGCGGTTCTGCTGGGCCGCGTGCTGCCGGTCATTCGCACGTACATCTCGTTTCCCGCCGGTCTGGCAAGAGTTGAGATCGTCAGATTCTCAGCGCTGACTTTCATCGGCGCTCTGCCCTGGTGCGCCGCTCTCGCGCTCGTCGGCTATGTCCTCGGGAAGAACTACGACCGCGTCAGCCACCCGATCGAATATGCGGCGATCGCGCTCGCGCTGGTGGTGGCCGCCATCGTCGTCATCTGGTACGCGCGGGGTCGCCGGACGCAAACCGCGCAAAGCTGAAACGTGAGATATCGCGATCCGTGCGGCGATCGATCACCAGATCGGCCGCTATGTCGCCGATTATGGGCGCGAACTTGAATCCATGGCCTGAGCAGGCGCTGATCACCGTGACGCGCGGGTCGTGCGGCGAAAGGCCGATTGCAAAATGCCGGTCAGGCGTGTTGGTGTACATGCACACGCTCGCCCTGACCAAATCGGTCGTGACGCCGCGCAGGTAGTGCGCGACATATCGCTTCAATGGATTCACATCGGCGTCGCTGACCTCGCGGTTCAAGCGCTCAGGGTCAGCGCTGCCGCCATCATGGTGGACCGCAACTTTCAGTGACACGCCATCGAGAGTCGGGATTCCGTAAACGCTCCCCGTCTCCTCGGACTCTCGGATGAACACCGGAAATCGATCCGGCGTGAACCAGTCGACGCCATCTTCGATCCGAAACCATCCGACGACCTGGCGCTCGACTGCGAGTGGAAGCCAGTCGACCAGCTCCGGTGTCCACGCTCCGGCTGCGACGACGACGGCGTCGAACGTGTCGAGAAGCGATGAGATCGAGCTCACCGGCGTGTTGCGCCGAACGTCGCCCGCGTGGGACAGCATCGATTCGATGGCGCTTTCGATTCGCACGAAGCCCGCTTGCACGTCCAGCAGCCCGACGTCGTCTTCGTCGAGGACGTGGCCTGGATAGCGCTTGCGCAAAGCGACTCCATCCATCAGGTCGATGTCGAGCTCGTGGACCCGCGCCGACTCGAGCGCGCCGGAAACGACTTCGCTGGTTGGGCTGCCGATCATGAGCGCGCCCGTAAGCGTCAACAGGTCGGAGTGCGTCTCCGCTTCCAGCTCGCGCCACAAGCGGAACGATTCGTGCAGCAGCGGCACGTACCAGCTGCCCTCGAAGTAGGCGGTTCGAATGACGCGCGACTCACCGTGCGACGACCCGAGCGTGTGCGGTGGCGAGAAACGATCGAAGCAAACCACATCGACCCCTCGAGCAGTCAGCCTCCACGCGGTGGCTGCGCCCATAGCGCCGCCGCCGACAACCGCAACTCTCACTCAGGCGTGATGCGAGCGATCGGCTGTCCCGGCACGACGGGATCGCCGACCTCGAGCAGAAGAGCCTCGATCGTGCCGGCGACAGGGGAAGGTATCTCGGCGTTGACCTTGTCGGTGTGCGCTTCCATCAGCGTCTCGCCTTGATCGACGTGGTCGCCCTGCTGCTTGCTCCACGCGCCGACGGTGATCTCTTCCGCTCCCTGCAGTTCGGGCATGACGACTTCAGTGATGTCCAAGCCCATCCGCCTATTTTCGATCAGGCCATGGAAACGACGTCGAGCAGCTCCTGGTCCCAGTAGTCGACGCGGCCCTCGGGCATGAAAAGCACACGACCGGGCTCGAGGGCTTGGACGAACTCGGGATCGTGACTCACGATCACCATCGTTCCCGGCCAGGCGGCGAGAGCCCGGGCCACACCGGTGCGCGACGGCGGATCGAGGTTGTTGGTCGGCTCGTCCAGGAGCAACAAGTTGTGCTTTCCGGCCACGAGCTGGGCGAGCGCCAGCTTC
>DATLKH010000387.1:0-4692 GCA_035538475.1 Candidatus Dormiibacterota bacterium
CACTTACTACGACCAGCCAGAAGTCCTGGCTGAGGTATCGGCCGGTCTGGGCGAACCCATGCACGGACTCGAGATCCCGACCATCCCGAAGGAAGAGCTGCTCGCTGCCAGAGGCTGGTAGCGCAAAGAACAAACCCCTCATCGGGGTCCTCGCGATGCAGGGTGCGTTCGCCGAACACATCAAAGCCCTCGAAGCTGCCGGCGCGCGCACGCGGTTGATTCGAACCCGGCAAGACCTCGACGGTCTCGATGGAATCGTGCTGCCCGGCGGCGAGAGCACGACCATGACGATGCTGATGGAGCGGGTGGGCTTGCTCGAACCTTTGCGCCAGGCGATCAAGGACGGTCTTGCGACTCTGGCGACCTGCGCGGGCATGATCGTGCTCGCCAGCGATATCAGCGACGGCATGCCCCAGCAGAAAGGTTTGGGCTTGCTCGACATCACCGTTCGGCGCAATGGATACGGCCGTCAGGTCGAAAGCTTCGAAGCGCCGCTGCACATCGAAGGCATGAATGGCAGAACGTTTCCCGGAGTCTTCATTCGTGCGCCCCTGGTCGAGCGGACCGGCGATGTCGATGTGATGGCCACGTTCGATGGGAAACCGGTCGCAGTCCGTCAGGGCCGCATGCTCGCGCTTGCCTTCCATCCCGAGCTGACAGATGACTTGCGCCTGCACCAAGAATTCGTGCGATTGGCGGCGGCAAAGGCATGAAGATTCGCACTGCTGGACTGCTGGATTTGGCGAGCATCGAGGAGATGCACCACTCCTCGGAAACCAAGCACAGCGTCGCCGCCCCTCCGGCGGCAAGGCTTTGGTGGCTGTGGAGCTCCACTCTTTCCGCCCTGCTCCCGCTCGCGCAGGAAACGCTGATCTACGTTGCCGAGGAGAAGGGAAAGGTCGTCGGCTTCATTCAGGCGTCGGGCCAGCCGGTGAGCCTCGACCTGCGCCGCGCGAAGGTGCTGCAGGTCTTGAACCTCCAGGTCGCCGACGAAGTCGATCCCGACGAGGTCGCTCCGGCACTGGTGCAGCATCTGTGCAATCAAGCCCTGGAGCGCGGAGCCATTCGCCTTTTCGTTCGCTTGCGCGATCGCGACACGCTCCTGCCCGCGTTTCGGCTACAGGGCTTTCGCCAGTACGCAACGGAGCAGGTTCTTTACAGCGACCATCCGAAGCAGCGCTCCGACGAGTATCCGCTCGGCATTCGCGCTTACAAGCGTGGCGACGATCGCAAGCTGTACCAGCTCTACCGCAAGGTGACGCCGCAAGGCGTCTCGCAGGTCGAAGCGCCGACCTTTCGGGAGTGGAAGGCGATGCACATGGGCGAGCTCACGGGTGGGCATGTAGTTGACCGCATCGAAGTGGTGGGCTGGGTCCGCACGCAGCGCGGCGGGGATGCGCGCCCGGACACCCTGCAGTTCATGGCGCTGCCGGAGCATCCGCTGCCTGCCGAGCTCGCCGACTTCGGAATCTCGCTTTTGCGTGACTCCGAGGCACCCGTTTGGTCCAGCTTGCGTCACTATGATTCGCACATGATCGACGCCCTGCGCGGGCGTGGGTTCAGGATCTTGCTCACCCAACTCCTACTCGTCAAAGAGCTGGCCGTGCGGGTGCCGAAACCGGTACGCGAAAAGGGACTGGTGCCCTCGTTCGGCTGATGGCGGAACTCCGTCAGTCTCGGGCGGCGCGATGGGACGAAGAGATCGAGCTGCTCGCGCGCGCCTTGCCGCCGGATCTCGCCCGAGCGCTGCACGAACGCATCGATCCGGGCGAGCTGCTCGAGATCGTGCTGGACCTGGGCCGCGAGCCGGAAGCGCGCGTGCCCGGACGCGAGGTTTTGCTCGCCGACCATCCGGTGTCGACGTCCGATCTGGATCACGTTGCCAACAACGTGGGTCAGTTCGGCGACGACAATCGCGCCGGCATCGAGCGCACGCTGCATCGCGTCTCGGCGATTCGCAATCGCTCCGGTCGGATCGTCGGCCTCACCATGCGCGTGGGCCGTGCGGTCACCGGTACGGGCGAAATCATTCGCGACATCGTCGTCAGCGGCCAGAGCATCCTGCTTCTGGGCAGGCCCGGCATCGGCAAGACCACGATGCTGCGTGAGTGCGCGCGCTTGCTCGCGGACGAGCTGCGCAAGCGAGTCGTGATCGTCGACACGTCGAACGAGATCGGCGGTGACGGTGATATTCCGCACCCCGGCATCGGTCGCGCGCGACGAATGCAGGTCAAAACTCCGTTGCTGCAGCACGCCGTGATGATCGAGGCGGTCGAGAACCACATGCCCGAGGTCATCGTCATCGACGAGATCGGCACCGAGCTCGAGGCGGCGGCCGCTCGCACGATCGCCGAACGCGGTGTTCAGCTGATCGCCACGGCCCACGGCCAGACCCTCGAAAACCTGCTCGTCAACCCGACATTGAACGACCTCCTTGGTGGGATCCAGAGCGTCACGCTCAGCGATGAAGAGGCGCGGCGCCGCGGCACGCAGAAGTCCGTGCTCGAGCGCAAAGCGCCACCGACGTTCGAGGTGCTGGTCGAGATTCAAGACCGCGATCGGGTCGCGATCCACATGCCCCTGGCCGATGTGGTCGATGGGGCGCTGCGCGGCCCGGTGCCGACACCGAAGATTCGGGTGAGGACGCGCGAAGGCCGGGTCATCTCCAACGTTGAGGAACCGGCGATACCCCGACTGCAGGATGTGTCAGCCGCCGGCGCTCCGCCGGCCGTCAGACCGCTCGGCATATTTCCCTATGGTGTGAGCCGTCATCACGTCGAGCAGTCGATTCGCGAGCTCGAGCTGCCGGTGCGCGTGCTGGGAAATCTCGATGGCGCGGGCGCTGTGCTCACCCTCAAGAACCACTATCGGCGCCGTCCGGACAGCCTGCGCCAGGCCGAGAGTCGAGGACTGCCGATTCACATCCTGAAGAGCAACTCCGTCAGCCAGGTGCGCGATGCGCTGTCACGCATCTACGGCGTCGAAAAGCAGGACGAGGTCACCACGCGAGCGCTGGCTGAAGCGGCTGCCGCGATCCGGCAGGTGAAGCAGACGCTGCGACCTGTCGAGATCTCTCCGCAGAATGCTTATCTGCGGCGCCTGCAGCATCAGCTGGTGGCGGAAAACGATCTGTCGGCGCGAAGCACCGGCAAAGAGCCCCAGCGCCGGCTGCGCATCACCCCGACGCCAGAACAGCCGACCGCTTAGAGCCCTTACAGTTCTCCCGCATGCCGAAGCGGGGGTTTTTGATCACGTTCGAGGGCACGGAAGGCTCGGGCAAGACAACGCAAGCCGAGCTCGCAGCCGAGTGGCTCGCGCCGAAGAACCCGGTGCTGGTGCGAGAGCCGGGCGGCACCGAGCTCGGCGAGCAGATCCGTGAGCTTCTGCTCTACAAGGGTCTGGCGATCGACGCCGAAGCCGAGATGTACCTGTTCATGGCCTCTCGGCGACAGCTGATCGCTGAAGTCATCGAACCTGCTTTGTCAGCCGGACAGATCGTGATCGCCGATCGGTATCACGACTCCACGCTTGCCTACCAAGGCGGCGCGCGCGGAGTGCCGACGATCTGGCCTCAGACGTTTCCGAAACCGGACATCACCTTCCTGCTCAGCGGTCCCGTGGAGGCGGGTCTCGGCCGCCATGAAGCCGCCGGCAAAGCCAAGGACCGGATGGAGCAGGAGTCGATGGAATTCCACCGTCGAGTTGCCGAGGCCTACGATCGGCTTGCCGCCACGGAGCCGAAACGATTCGTTCGCCTGGACGCTACTGGAACGCGCGACAAGATCCATCTCGAGGTGCGCGACCATCTGAAGCCGTTGATCGAAGGGACGGATTGAAGCTCATCATCGCCGTGGTGCAGGGTGAAGATGCGCAGAAGACGGTGGTCGCGCTCACCGACAAAGGCATCAGCTCGACGCGAATCTCATCAACCGGCGGCTTCCTGCAGCAGGGCAACGTGACGCTGTTGATCGGTGTCGACGATGCTCAGGTGCCTGAAGCTTTGCAGCTCATTCGCGAGAACTGTCAGGAGCGCACGCGCTACCTGACTCCAGTTCCACCGCTCGCCGAACCGGGCGAGCTGTTCATGGCGTATCCGGTCGAGGTTCAGGTAGGCGGCGCGACGGTCTGGGTCGTGCCGGTCGACTCGTTCGAAAAGATCTGAACGTCGGCTTGCTTCGCTGAATCGAACATTGATTTCAGGACGGCGTGTCGGAACCGATCCATGGGGGCGAAGGCTTGGTCGAGGAGTCCAGGCAGCGCCTTCAACAAGAGGTGCGCGTCGTGCTGACTCACGAGCGCGGCGCGTAGATCGTCCAGTGCGTCTCCGTCATCGCGTGCCGCGACCGCGGCCGCGGTTTGATCCAGGAACGGCCGGAACGTCAGGTCCCGTTTCTGTTGAAAGGTCGACATCGACGCCTCCCAGGACGCTCCGTCGAACCAGGCGCCCAGCGCTTTGGCCAGCCAGAAACCTTGAAGCAGCGCATCGCCTACGCCGAACCCGGTGATCGGATCCTTCACATAGCCCGCGTCTCCGGTCAAGGCCCAGCCCGCTCCGTATGGTTTCCGGAAGCAGCTTTCCACGCCGCGGATGCCGAAGACGTGGTCTTCCAAAACGACATTCTTCAAGCGCCGCGCCATTCCGGGAAGCGTCGCGTACTCCCTCAAGAGCCAGGCGCGCGGATCGCGTCGAAT